>JAQCBG010000105.1 GCA_027621485.1 Pseudomonadota bacterium | reverse complement strand
GGAATCCAGGCTTTATAACAAATAGTGCGCCAATAAATCCACATATTATTAAAGTTAATTTAGCGCGTGTTAATCTCTCTTTAAAATATAAAATACCCATACAAAGAACTATTGCTGGCTCTAGATATGTAATTGCTGCTGCATCTGACACATTTACCCCCTGAAGGCCGTAAAAGAATGAAAGCGTTGCCATAAAACTAAAGGTCCCTCTTGTAACATGAAGGCCAATTTTTTTAGTTTTGAGATTTTTCTTTAGGCCGCCGATAGCGCAAAGTGGTATTGTTACAATTAATAAGCTAAATTTATACATAAATGCAACCTGATTGGGGTGCATATTATACATAAGATGTTTGGCGCATATATATAATGCTGCCATAGATAATGCATGAAGAATCATTAAAAGTATACTTGCCAAGCTCCTACTTGGCTTAAAGTCTGCTATTTTACGTATAATGCAAATCATATAGCAAGTAAGGGAAATAAAATTAAAGTAGGAACTTTCCACAAAGTATCATGAGTCAATATTCATGATGCATAATACTTTTTGAGTCTCTTAACATTGCATTGTTTTTTTTGCAAGTAGCTAGTCTATTTGTATTCTTATTTCTATGTTTCATATATTATTGTTATTTGATTATTTCTTATGCAGAAATATAAAAAGGATTATAAAAATGCGCTAAGATGAGTGATGAAATCATGAGAAAATAAGTGGACACAAAGCATTTATATGATATAAGTTCTTCATTGCATTGCGCAGAAGATTAAAAAAGAAGCTGCTTTTGCGTATAATTGATCAATAGGTTTTTGAATACTGTATATAAGATAATGGCAAATCATAAATCTGCTTTGAAAGCACACAGAAGATCTATAAAAAGGAAAGAGCAAAACAAGTCTATAAAAAGTAAAACGAGTACCTACATAAAGAAATTTAAGTCTATGGTATCTAAAGAGGTGGAAGGCAGTGAGGCTCTCGTTGCACTTCGTAAAGCTGAGTCTGAAATTATGAAGGCAGTATCTAAAGGTGTATTCAAGTTGAATACTGGCGCAAGAAGAGTTAGTGCTATTACTAAAGCATATAAAAAAGTTTATGATAAAATTCCTGAGATCTCAGGCTAAATAAAGAGCTCTATTTTATAAATTTACTTTTTATTATTTTAATTGCGGATTTTAGCGCACTAAAAAGTGCGTAAGCTAAAATGCCAATGCTGATATGATTCAGTTTTTATATTTTTATGTCTATGAATTCCGCTCTATTTAACATATTTCATACGGAGATTTTTATTTTGCAGTAGATATGTCATCAAAGATTTTAATTGCATTTTCTTTTATTTCTCTTGTTATTTTGATGATATATCAGCTTTACTTTAATGATGAAGAGAATAATCAGCATCAACAGAAAATTTCAAAATATACTACTGGTGTTTTAATAGTAGGTACTTCTGCAGATTATAAGCCTTTTGAATTTCAAGAAAATGATAAGATAGTGGGTTTTGATATAGATTTAGCTAGAGAGATTGCAAAACATCTCAAAATGGAATTGCAAATAAAAAATATGCCATTCTATGCAATTATAGCCGCACTTCAGAGTAAAAAAATAGATCTTGCTTTATCTGCAATGTCTAAAACAAAGAAAAGATCTAAATCTATGAGTTTTTCATCTATATATCATAATAGTGATTTCGCGCTACTTCTCAAAAAAAACACTACTATTGATGGAATAGTTGATATGAATAATAAAAGGATTGGTGCGCAGACTGCAAGCACCATGGAAACTTTTTTAAAAGAAAATGCGCCCTCTAGTGTGAAGATTATTTCTCAAGATGATAATAATCAGTTAATTGAGAATTTAAAAATAGATCGATTGGATGGAGTGTTATTGGAGATTGAGCAAGCAATTGCTTATTTAGAAGGGCATTATGAATTTACTTATGTGCTGATTCCTGAATCTAAAGCATATGGATTTGCAGTTGCTATGCCACTTGAATCTGAGTTAGTATCAAAAGTAAATGAAGTGCTAGAAATGCTTGAGGATAATGGCTTCATGAATTATTTAAGAAAAAAATGGATCAAAGGAGCAAATGCGAATTTAAATGATGAGAATCAAAAGATACAGATCAGGGGTTTTGCTTTTCAGAACGATTAACATGATGAGAATTAAAAGATAAAGATCAGGGGCTTTGCTTTTTGGAAAGATTATGTCAATGATGTAATGTGTTAAAAAAAGCAATTTATTTATATTTCATACTTAGAGAATATTATAGAGAGTAAATCGATGAATTTAATTTTGAAGTTATTAATATTACTATGCTTTACTGTGACTTTTTCTGGATGCTCAGGTGTAAGAAATAAAGCATTTACAGAGCGTAGATTACCAAAGATGAATAAAATATATATAGACCGACAAGAGAAGGTAAAGATAGAGAGAGAAAAGGCGCGCACAGAGGAAGAGCAAAAAATCGTCAATAAGAACTTAACAAGAGATGATAATAGAATTATTAAGCCTTTAGCATAATTTCTTCTAGTGTAATTTATGCATAATACTGGAATTTTTCCTTTTAAAAAATTATTACTACACTCTTGTTGTGCGCCTTGTTCTGGCCCTATTATAGAGTTTATTGTAAATTCTGGCGTCGAGATTACTATATTTTTTTATAATCCAAACATACATCCAAGAAAAGAGTATGAGATGCGCAAAGAAGAGAATAAAAGATTTGCAGATTCTCTAAAAATCCCTTTTGTAGATGCAGATTATGATGTTCAAGATTGGTTTGCAAGAGCAAAGGGTATGGAAGAGGAGCCAGAGCGTGGTAAGCGCTGTACAATGTGTTTTGATATGAGATTTTATCGTACCGCATTATTTGCTCATGAAAATAATTTCCATGTATTTAGTAGCTCTCTTGGAATTTCTAGATGGAAAGATATGGAGCAAATAAACAGCTGCGGCATTAATGCTGCATCTTATTATTCAAATTTAGAGTATTATACATTTAATTGGCGCAAAGGAGGAGGAA
>JAQCBG010000104.1 GCA_027621485.1 Pseudomonadota bacterium | reverse complement strand
GCTATCCGAACTTGGCAGCAATCTTGGCTTGGGAAAAGATACGGTAGCGAGATACATCGATTTACTTGAACAATCATTTGTAATTTTTACGCTGCGAGGTTTTAGTAGAAATTTGCGTAAAGAGGTTAATAAAAAGCCAAAAATATATTTTTACGATTTGGGGGTAAGAAACGCAATTATTGGTAACTTCAATTATCTTGATGCAAGAAATGATGTCGGCGCATTGTGGGAGAATTTTCTTATTGCTGAGCGAATAAAACGCAATGAGTATCTAAAAACTCATGCTTCCAGCTATTTCTGGAGGACATACACAGGCGCAGAACTGGATTATATTGAGGAATACAGCGGTAAGTTGTATGGATACGAACTAAAATGGAGTAAAACCGCAAAAGCTCCTGCAAGTTGGACTGAAACTTACCATTCCGAGTATGCCTGTGTTAATAAAGATAATTTTATAGATTTTGTGTGCTAGGTATGAAAACAAAAAACATAATCCTATCCTTCCTCTGGCAAGTAATTAAACCATATAAATGGTGGTATTTACTTATGATGATGGCACCAACTGTGGATAGTCTTTACCTTGTTTGCAATAATTATGCACTGAAGCTTATAATTGACGCTTTTACTACAAAGGCAAATTTAGAATATTTGGATTTATTATATCCGATATCGTTATTTGTTGGCTCTTTGATTGTTATGGAAACATTATGGCGATTAAGTCAGTTTGCATGGATGAATACTCAGCCACTTGTAAGAGCGGACATTGTTGCAAAGTCTTACGACTATGTTCAGCATCATTCATACGCTTTTTTTCAAAACATGCAGACTGGCTCAATAGTCAGTAAAATCAAGGGTATAGTAGATGGTTATAATAGTTTATGGCAAGGATTACACCACAGAATAACAAAGCCCTTATTTAATTCGGTTGTGATAATTATAGCAATTGGTTTTATCAACATATATGTTTTTGCCTTCATGGCAATTTGGTGCGTGATATTTTCATCAATTATGCTTATAATGTCTATTAAGATTAGCAAGCTTGCAGGAATAACAAGTGAAGCTCAACACAAAGCAATTGGCATGATTGCAGATAATATCACCAATATTTTTACTCTATTTTCTTTTGCAAAGAGAAAACAAGAATACTTCAGGCTAAAGAATTTCTTACTTACCGAGCCGACAAAGAAAGATAGAGTTCAAATTAAATATGAATTAAAGTATGCAATAACTGGTGGTATACTATACATTATTATGCTTGTCTCGCTGTTTATTTTTATGATATATCTCCGTCGCAATAACCTAGTTACAACGGGTGGATTTGTTTTTGTCATGACAACAACCTATTTCTTAGTTGAATCAATATGGAATTTAATGAATAACGTGAGTGATTTTTTAAGAGAAATGGGGAATTTCAAATCCTCGTTTTCAATCCTCCAAACTCCTCAAGAGGTGATTGATAAAAAGGATGCTAAAGAATTAATTATTTGAACTATGAAAGAAATTTGGAAGTTTTTATACCCAATCCTTAAACCATATAAGTGGCATTACATCATGATGTTTCAGATACCGATGGTAGCCGTTGCATTTCATGTGCTAAATAGTTACGCACTCAAATTGATTGTTGATACGGGGATAAGTGGAAAGGTAGTTACAAAATGGGATTTAATCTACCCGATAGCCATTTTTATTGGAATTGCATTGTTTCAAGAGATTGTGTGCCGTGCCGGGCAATGGGCATTTAATAAATCTCAGCCTTATATTAGAGGTGAAATCATAAGTAAAGCTTACGAATATGCGCAAAATCATTCATACACATTTTTTCAAAATACCCACTCTGGCTCTATTGCAAGTAAAATAAAAGGTATTGTAAGCGGATACGACAATGTATTTGAGTACATTTGGTGGAAAATAACTAATCCGTTTGTGATGTGCATATTTGGGACTTTGTCTTTGGCATTCATTAATTTGCACTTGGCAATTTTGGTTTTTGTATGGTGCATTATATTTTTTGTTGTAGGTTTAAAAATGGCTCTAAAACAGAGCCTACTTTCTACGCAATCAAATGATTTAAAGCATAAAGCTGTTGGTTTGATTGCGGATAACATCACTAATATTTTTACAATTTTCTCATTTGCATCCAAACGATATGAGCTAAATAAAATACGAAATTTTACCTGTGGCGAAGTTGCAGACTTAGACTACAAAAAGAACTTATACCAATTCAAATTTGCCTGCGTTGGAGCAGGTTTATTTGTGGGAATGTCATCAACAGTTTTGATATACACTGCATATTTACGCTATGTAAATCAAATCACGGTTGGCGATTTCGCCTATGTTATTACCATTCTGTACAAAATAATATATGATATTTGGTCTCTTTCCGAGCAGGTTGGAAACTTTTTTGATAAGCTCGGAGACTTCAAATCCTCCTTCTCAATTTTGCAAACTCCACAGGAAGTGATTGATAAAATGGATGCAAGGGAACTTATTATTTAGATATATGAAAAACTTTATACACTTTAAAAATGTTGATTTTGCTTACGAGAATACCAACAAGGTCTTTGATGGACTTGATTTGCAAATCGCAAAAGGGCAAAAGGTTGGAATTGTTGGACATTCTGGCGCAGGGAAATCAACGCTGATAAATTTGCTCCTCAAAAACTTTGCCATCACGAATTACAAATATTGGGATACACCTTCGGGGGAAGTGCGTGAAAATAACGAAGGTGGTGATATTCTAATCAACAACCAAAGTATTTATGACGTTACTTCCGACAGTTTACGCTCGCAAATCTCGTTAATTCCGCAAGATATAATGCTGTTTCATCGTTCAATTGGCGAGAATATTGGCTATGCCAAGGAGAATGCAACGCAAGTTGAAATAGAAAATTCTGCAAAAGCCGCGAACATTCATGACTTTATTGAAAGCCTACCTGAAAAGTATAACACTTTAGTGGGTGAACGTGGAGTAAAACTAAGTGGCGGGCAGCGTCAACGCATTGCAATTGCAAGAGCTATCCTAAAAAATGCACCAATTTTGATATTGGA
>JAQCBG010000103.1 GCA_027621485.1 Pseudomonadota bacterium | reverse complement strand
TTAGAGTAGGTTCTTGAATCTGAGTCAAAGCTTGTACTAGAGAAATAATAACACCAACAAGCAATATAGTTACTAAAACTGGCATAGAAATCTTTAATAATGTAATTAAAGAGATGCCTACTATATCCTTAACAGATTCTACATTCATTTCTAAAAGCTTGCCACTAGTTGATTGTGTGATGTGTATTTTCTTCTTCTAGTTGTTTTTTCTTTTTTAAGAAAAGAGCAAAAAAATCAACATTCACTAACATAAGAGGTGGATAACCGCCATCTCTAGAAATATCAGAAATTATTCTTCTGATATATGGAAAAAGTAACGTTGGGCAATGAACAAATAGTGCTAATTCTAATTGATTTGAGTCTAGCGCTTCAACATTTACAGAAAAGAGTCCTGCGTACTCAAGTTCTGTGATAAAAATAACATCTTCGCCCATAAATGCCTTTACATTTGCGCAAAGACTTACTTCAAATGCTCCTGTTGTTTTTAAAGCCTTAGTCTTGATATCTATAGAAAGTTCGCAATTAAACTGCTTATCCTTTGGAACTTCATAAGGCATCTTTGGATTTTCAAAAGACAAATCTTTTATATATTGCGTGATTACACTGACAATAGGGGACTCTCCTGAGAGCTCAATTTTTGCAGCGCTACCATTATTTGCAGATGACATCTTACTCCGATTATCTAGGAAAAATTTAAATTAATAATGAATTGAATTGTACAATACATAAAATATCTGATAAAAACTAGGTATTATTTCCATATTTTGAGTTCTATGTTAGAGTTAATCTTTTTAGTAATTGCTGCGTTTTTTATTTTTTCTAGGCTTTTTAAGATGTTTGGAAAATATGACAACGAAGATTTTGATATCGAAACAAGTTATTTTTTAAAGAAGATGCAAAGCAGGCAAAAAGATGGCGCAAAGTATACATTTGATATTAATATTGTTTCTGCAACTGAAGCTGCGCTTCCTCAAAAGGTTCGTGATGTTTTTGATAATATTAGAAAAGTAGAAAAAGATTTTAATGCAGATCATTTTTTAAATGGAGCAAAAACAGCATTTGAAATGATTATAAAGGCGTATGCAAAAGGCGATACGCAAACTTTAAAGCATTTATTAAGCGAAAATGTATTAAAAAATTTCATCGCAAATATAAATGATAGAGTAGCTAAAGATTATACTCTTGAGATCTTAATAGTTGGCATTAATAATATAGAAATATTAGATGCAAGTATAGATAATTCTATAATTAGTATATCTATTAAAATTAATAGTGATCAGGTTTTATATATTAAAGATAAATCAGGCAATATAATAAGTGGAAATGAAAAAAAAGTTGTAGAGCATAAGGATGTTATGATTTTTACTAGAGCTCTTCTTTCTAAATCTGCCTGGTTATTACAAAGTACAGAATCAGTATAGATAATTTCCTTGAGGTCTTTTTATATATTTTGTTTAGTTTGTTTTATATTTTTATGTTGCGCGTGTAGTATAAGGGGCGGGGCATTGCAAGGCAATGAAAATAAAATCTTAAATAGATCTATACATCTTTCTAAATACCGTTTTTCTAAGTTGCCAGGATGGGCTCAAGATAATCATATTGAAGCTTTAAATGTATTCATCAAATCTTGTTATGCATTTCGTAAAAAAATGCCTCATTATCCAATTAGTACACTTACTAAAATTGGAGGTTTAGCTGCAGATTGGCATTTTGTTTGTGACAAAGCTATAAATTCAAATATCAGCAGTAGAATTGAAGCTCGTAGGTTTTTTGAAAAATGGTTTTTTGTATATAATGTATGTAGTAAAGATTCTTGTGATGGAAGAGTAACTGGTTATTGTAGAATGCATCTTAATGGTAGCATCAAAAGATCTAAAAGATATAAATATCCAGTATACATGTTACCTGAGAATTTAAATCAATATAAAGGTGATAAATCTTTATCTCGCAGTGCGATTGAATATGGCTCACTGCAAGGCAAGGGGCTTGAAATAGCTTGGGTTGATAGTAAAGCTAGGTTATTTTTTATGCATATACAAGGTTCAGGAAGTATTAAACTTAAAGAAGGTGGTTATTTACATCTTGGATACGCTGGGCAAAATGGTTTTGCATATAATGATATCACTCCTTATTTTGCCAAGTATAGAATCAAAGGCTTAAATTCTCTTCAATCGATGATTGAATGGATGGATAATCATCCAGCACTTGCGGACCTCATTATGCGAAGCAATCAATCTTATGTGTTTTTTAAAGTGCTACCTCATGAAGAGGTAATAGGTGCGCAATCTATTTCTCTAACTAATAATAGATCTATTGCGATAGATTATAAATTATATCCATATGGAGCTCCAATTTGGATAGATTCAATGCTTCCAAAGATAAAAGGTTGTAATGAGAAATCTCAATATAGAAGGCTTCTTGTGGCTCAAGATACAGGAGGCGCAATTAAAAGTGCACTGAGGGCGGATATATTTTTTGGTAGTGATATGTGCGCCGAAAAAATTGCAACTCAAACAAATGCTGCGGCTAAATTTTATGTATTGCTACCAAAATCAGTAAAAATATCAAAATACTATGAAGCTCAATAAAGAAAAATTATTTATTACATTTGAAGGATGCGATGGGAGCGGCAAAAGTACGCAAGCAAATCTTTTAACAGAGACGTTAAGAAAAGAGGGTTATATTGTTTGCTTAACAAAAGAGCCTGGTGGAACAGAACTTGCAGATGCAATTAGATCTCTAATACTAAATAAGGAGGTTAAAGATGCTGCAGTAGAATTTTTGTTACTTTCTGCGGCAAGAAGAGATCATATGAATAATATTATATTACCAGCATTGCAAAAAGGAATGATTGTTATATGTGACAGATTTATAGATTCTTCTATTGTATATCAAGGTATTGTAAAGGGGTTGAATATTAATACAATTAAGCAAGTGCATTTAGATTTTATGCATAATTTATATCCAGATTTAACATTTTTACTAGATATAAAGCCTCAAAATGCTATTAAGAGATTAAAAAAAAGGGGAGGTGAATTGAATTGTTATGACGTCAAATCTTTTGATTTTTTTTCAAAAATATG
>JAQCBG010000102.1 GCA_027621485.1 Pseudomonadota bacterium | reverse complement strand
CAAGTTCAATCCTTGTCGCGCCCACCATAAAGTAAATATTAATATGAACGATAATGATATATTTGAATTTTTAGTATTTCTCGCTGATCAATCAGCTAAAATAACTATGAAAAATTTTCGTCAAAATTTAGTGACTACAAATAAAAATACTTCCAATAACAAGATAGACCCTGTAACGGATGCTGATAAAAATGCAGAGAAGCTGATCAGAGAATTGATAGAAGAAAAATATCCAGATCATAGTATTGTTGGGGAAGAATTTAGTTCAAAGGACAGAGACCCAAGGTATAAATGGTATGTCGATCCAATTGATGGTACAAAATCATTCATTTCAGGGATTCCTCTTTGGGGAACCCTCATTGGACTCGAGATAGATGGTACACCTGCGTTTGGTATAATAGATAACCCATCTACTAAAGAACGATATATTGGCTCAACTTCAGTTTCCTTTAAAATATACGATGGACGTCAATCAATAATCCGAACTAGTGAACAGAGTAACATCAATGATCTAAAGTTTGGATACACAACTGAGGAGATGTTTGATGATGATTTTACAAAAAAGGTTTTAGCAAATGTTACTGAGGTGGTCGGAATGACACGTACGGGTGGAGATTGTTATTTTTATGGACTATTAGCTTCAGGTTACTTGGATTTGATAATAGAGAATAATCTTAAGCCATTTGATATCATTCCAATAGTTCCAATAATAATCGGTGCAGGAGGCTTTATATCAGATTGGAAGGGTCTCCCAGATTACAAGAATGGTAATATAATCGTTTCAAATAATTCAAGAAATCACCATAAAATATTAGATATAATAGAGCAAGTTAGATGACATCTTTAAATGATAAAAAAGGTAAAAATAAATTTACACATCAAATATTAGAAAAAACAGATAAAGGGCATATTAGGCATCTAATCTTGGTTGAAACTTTTGATGGTTTATACACCCCTATTGGGCTTGAATTACCAGATGGAGATGGACCATTTCCACTTGTATTATTTGCCACAGGCAACGGTGGTGGAGGCATAGATTGGTTAATTGATAATATGGAAAATAGAAGATACACAATCGATAAATTTCTTGATAAAGGATATGCCTGCGGCTGGATTCGTTATAGAGCAGAGGTAGAGCTGGGATATAATGAAGGTGGTAAACTGGTTAAGGATATTCGTCAAGGTGGAATGATGTTTAATCGTTCACCACTTGAATATGAAGATGAAATAGCAACCATTGAATACCTTAAAACTTTTCATGAAATAGATGCAAATAGGATTGGACTACTTGGAATGAGTCATGCAGGTGAGATGATCTTAAAGATAACAAGTGAATACAACGGGGTTTGTGCCGCTGTCGCAAGTGAGCCTGCTTCCCATGAATTTTTAGCATTGACACCAGACGAGAGTGTAAGGATTAATGAAGAAACACAGTTGCGTGATATTGAGTCAATGCAGATGCAATCTGTTCAAAAGGTTAGAAATAGAATTGATATTGATATAGCAAATTATAGAGTTTCATCAATTAATACGCCTATATTTGTAATGGGTCGAGATGGAGATGAACTCCAAGGTATATTTAAGCTATCCTATGATCTTCTAAAAGAGAATAAAAAAGAAGCTCTCTGGAAGAGTTATGACCATGCTCTTCATGGTTTTATATTTCCTATCAAAGAAAATAATATATATGCTGTTGAACCCATCCAAGAAGAGGCAATCCAAGATGTATTATCATTCTTTGAAAAATATTTCTTCAGACAGGACTAATCAAAATAGCATTATTATTTAGCAAAATAAGCTACATCTTCTTCACTAGCACTCCAAGCAGAATTGGTAGGCCAATTTTTGGTCATGGATTTCATAGACTCACCATAGCGAACCCTAAATAGAATTGTTCTTTCTGAACCATTTGTATATTCATGAAGTTCGCCGCGTGGATGCACTACAAAGCTGCCCTTTTTAACTTCGACTTCTTCATTATTGGTACGCATTATACCTCCACCTTCATAGCAAAAATAAATTTCCGTAGCATCAGGATGACAATGGTTTGGGCTGACTTGACCAGGTTCCCAACAAGCTATTGAAACATCTCCTTCACCATAAAAACCGAGTTTTCTCTCTACATGTTTAATTGGATCAAATTTTTGTTCCACAGAAAAATCAAATGTATCCATAATGATCTCCAAATATTTAAAATATACTGCGAATCTTATCAGATAATTTTTTTTTTTCAAAGAGACTTGTAACTATAAATATAGCAATTATATCAGATAATGCAGATGCCTTTTGGGTCTGCTTTTTATCAACATGTTGCTCAAAGGAGGATATGATATGACATTGCAAACATTTGATTTAACACCATTATATAGAACCTCAATTGGATTTGATCGTCTAGCTCAAATGCTTGATACGATTAATATGGACGTGCCTACGGGCTATCCACCATACAATATTGAGAAATTAACGGATAATAAATACTGTATTACTATGGCAGTATCAGGATTTGATGAGGCCAACCTTAATATAGATGTAAAAGAAAATATTTTATCTGTTACGGGGGATAGTTCAAAAGATGATAATAGAGAATACCTATACAAGGGTATTTCTTCAAGAAACTTTGAACGTAGATTTAGACTTGCCGATTATGTTGAAGTTGAATCAGCAAATCTCTCAAACGGTTTGCTCAATATAATACTTGTAAGAGAATTGCCAGAGGCAATGAAGCCAAGAAAGATTGAGATTTCAACCAGTAAAGTTATTGAAGGATAACAATAATCAGATGTGGTAGTGCAACTTAGTTGCTCTACCACTTTTTTTAAAACTTCTCTATTAATTCAGCAAGTTTGTAAATATCTTTCTCATTACTATGAAATGAAGTTACTAGTCTTAAAAAACTATAATTATCCCGATGATATTGACTATCAAGTGAAATTTTTGTCCAGTTATGACAAAATACTCCATGTTTTTTTAAGTAATCTTCAAGTTCCTTTGGTACAATAATAAAAACCTCATTTATTTCTGTTTGCCATGGTAAATGTATAAAATCAAATTTATTCAAGTTTTCGGATAATAAGTTTGCCTTTTT
>JAQCBG010000101.1 GCA_027621485.1 Pseudomonadota bacterium | reverse complement strand
AAGTTATTATATAATCTATATCTTGCAGATAAATAATGTTTTGTAACTTTTTTTGGGTTTTATCGTGAGAGGATTTATTTCGGCTTTTACAAAAAGATACAGAGCAACAATATTTTTGCTTATCATAGCAACTATATCTGGGTATTTTGCTTATCAATCTATCCCAAGAGAAAAAAATCCAGATATAAAAATTCCTATTATATACGTTTCAATGTCTTATTTTGGCATATCACCTACAGACGGTGAGCGCTTATTATTAAGACCAATGGAATTAGAGCTGCGCTCTATTAAAGGTATTAAAAAAATAAAATCTTTTGCTAGAGAAAACATATCAACTGTAAAACTTGAATTTGAAGCTGGTATGGATACAAACAAAGCGCTTCGAGATGTTAGAGATAAAGTGAATGATAACAAATATAAACTTCCTCAAGATATAGACAGTATAGTCATACAAGAAGTTGATATGAGTCTTGAAGCTGTCCTGAATGTAATACTTTCGGGAGATGTGCCAAATGCAACTCTTATTCAAATTGGCAGAGAATTGAAAGATATAGTAGAAAGTGTAGATGGTGTTTTAGAAGTTGAACTTGCAGGTGATTTAGAAGATTCAATAGAAATTATTTTAGATCCAATTGTATTAAATGAATATGGAATCCCAATAAATATTTTAGAATCTATTACAAAGAAAAATAATCAAATTATTCCTGCTGGAACCATGAAAAATGCAGGCGGGCATTACTCAGTGAAGATGGAAAATTCTATAAATAATGCAAAAGAGTTATTAGAGTTTCCAGTTAAAACAGATGGAAGTAGTGTTTTAACACTTGCTGATATAGCAACCGTAAAGCGTACTTATAAAGAACCCGAAGTAATAGCAAGAGTTAATGGCAATCCTTCAGTTGTTTTAGATGTGAGAAAAAAAAGTGGGGCAAATATATTGAATACCACAACAGATGTAAAGCTTGCAGTTGAGCAAGCTGCAAAGTTTTTTCCGCAAAATATTGAAATTAGTTATTCTGGAGATCAATCCAATCAAATTAAAGACATGGTCGCAGAACTTGAAAATGGACTTATTCTTGCTGCTTTTTTAGTTATATGTATCATAGTTTATACAATGGGCTGGAGATCTGCAATGCTTGTTGCGTTATCTCTTCCTACATCTTTTTTAGTTGGAATACTGATCTTACAAATTTCAGGATTGACTCTAAACATGGTTGTGCTTTTTAGTCTAATACTTTCTGTAGGAATGATTGTGGATGATGCAATTGTTGTAAATGAATATGCAGATCAAAGACTTGAAGAGGGGGTTTCTGAAAATGTTGCCTTTATAGATGCGGCAACTAGAATGTTTTGGCCTATTGTCACCTCTACTCTTGTAAAAATTGTAGTTTTTATGCCTCTACTTTTTTGGCCAGGTATGATTGGTGAATTTATGAAATTCATGCCAATCACAATGATTACAATACTTACAAATTCACTGCTATTTGCTTTATTATTTCAACCTTCTCTTGGAGAGGTAATGGAGAGAATATTCAAAAGAAAAATACAACATAAAAAAGAAGAGAAGAGCGGAAAGTTTATTCAGAAATATACAAAGCTACTTGCAAAGTGCTTAGAGAGGCCAAAAATATTTTTATCCTCTATGATGGCTCTTATGGTGCTGATATATGTCTTTTTTGGATTTGGAGGAACTGGTTTTGAATTTTTTCCATCAATAGAGCCTGAATCTGCAACTATTGTTATTGGAAGCTCTGGAAATTTATCTATAGAGCAAAAAGATGATATTATGAAAAAAATAGAAGCTAGAATTTTTCCTCTTAAAAATGAAATAGATATATTTTACGCTAAAATGGGCAATGTAAATCAAGAAGATAGAATGGCTCCAGACACCATAGCACTTATGCAAATAGAATTTACAGATTGGAAAAAAAGACGCAAAGCGAAAACAATATTCGCAGAATTAGAAGAGAGAATTAATGATATAGATGGAATTAAATTTGAAATACTGCAAAAAATGCAAGGCCCTACATCTCAAAAACCAATAGAATTTAGTTTTGCAGGTGTAGATTATCCTCTTTTAGTAAAATTTACTCAAAAATTTATTGAAGCTTCTAAATCAATAGGTGGCTTTAAGAATTTAGAAGATTCAAGATCTGCAGAGGCAATAGAACTTAATATAAAAATAGATAGAAAATTAGCAGCAAAATACAATGTAGATCCAGTTGTTGCTGGTCATCTTGTAATGATGATGACAACTGGATATAAAGTATCTTCTTATAGACCAATAGATACAAAAGATGAAGTCGATATTCTACTTAGAATACCTAAGGAAGAAAGAAAAATCTCTCGCATTCAAGATTTAATAGTTATTAATTCCGAAGGATTAAGTATTCCTGTAAGCAGTTTTATGGATATTAAGATGCAAAAAGAAAGTGGCAGAATTAAAAAAATAAACGGTAAAACTGTTATTACTATTAAATCTGATATAGAGGAAGGAGTTCTTGCAGATACAAAAGTGAAGGAAATAAAGGATTGGCTTGCTGAAAACTTAGAGCCTGGTGTATCAGTTATTTATGGAGGCGATGATGAAGATCAAAAAGAATCTGCAAGTTTCTTAGGTTATGCATTTATGATAGCATTGCTTATGATGTCTTTGATAATGCTTATTCAATTCAATAATATATATCATACATTTGTTGTAATGAGCGCTGTATTCATCTCTACGGTTGGCGTTTTACTTGGCCTTATAATAATGTGGGAACCTTTTGGTGTTGTGATGTGCGGAATAGGTGTTATTGCACTTGCTGGAGTTGTTTTGAATAATAATATTATATTTGTTGATACATATCAATCTTTCATTGCTCAAGGTATGGATGTAAAAGAAGCTCTGATACAAACTGGAGCTCAAAGAATAAGGCCAATTTTACTCACAGCAATTTCCGCTGTACTTGGATTAATGCCAATGGTAATGGGTGTGACAATTAATTTTTTTGAATTGGAAATAAGTTATGGAGCGCCTTCTAGCCAATGGTGGAAGCAACTTGCAACTTCAATTGCAGGCGGCCTTAGCTTTGCAACAATATTAACTTTATTTTTTACGCCTTG
>JAQCBG010000100.1 GCA_027621485.1 Pseudomonadota bacterium | reverse complement strand
GCCTTAAGAATACAAAAAAGAATGAAGTTACTGCCTATGCCTAATATAATAAGGCAAAAAATATCCCTGATTGTAGGTATTTTAAAGCCATTTGATAATGGAATAAATAAAATGATTGTTGTGAATAAGGATGAATAAAACAACATACAAAGCATAGTTTCCTTTGTAATATATTTTTTATTAATAACATCAAGTGTAGCAAAAAATATCGCAGCAATAACAAATTGATATGAATTAGAGGTAAACTTTATATTGTGTGGAGAGAGAGTTATATATATTCCAGCCAAACTAATAAAGGTTATAATCCATAATTTCATAGGAACTGATTCTTTTAAAATTAGGGGGGCTAGAATCAGCACAAAAATAGGGATAGTAAAACTAATAGTAGTAGCTACAGCAACCTGAGAAGACTGTAATCCATTAATCCATAAATATATTGCTAGCGATAATAAGAGACCCCTTAAGAGATGTAATTTTATATAAGAAGTTTTAATAGATTTAAAACCATAAAACAAGATAACAGGTAGAAGGCTTATAGTACCAAAAAGAAATCTATAAAAGGAAATTTCAAGTGATGAAAGATTAGTAGTAGAAATATATTTTGCAATAATATCATTTATGGAGCTAATGGCTAAACTAAATAGAAACCATGTTATACCAATGAAATAATTCATAGATTAATGCTAGTTAGAATTGTAAAATAAATAAACTGTATAGTAGAGAATAATAAAATCAAGTGATCAAAATAATAATAGTAACTAGATAATATAAAGGATTAAATATAGTTCAAATAAATTATTTGGCAGTTAGGTTGACATAATTAAATTAATGATTTAGATTTTTTAGACGTAAGTATAAAACGAAAAGTTATGATTAATGAATTAGTAAAAAGACTTAGTACTGGGAAACATGAAGTGACAATAGGTAATAGAAAAGAGCCTTATAGCGAGATTAAGGAAAGGCTTCTTGATATGAAGTATATTCATATTACATTTCCAAATACAAAGGGAGGTACTGAACTAGGGATAAATGTTGATACGGATAGTTGCGATTTAAAAGATGCAGACTTTGAAAAAGGAGTTGGTAGTGTACACATAGAGGGTACTACTAATTTAAACTATTGTGATGTTAGATGTGTAGCGGATATTGATTTAAAAACTAAAAAAGGTCAAGGATCTTTAGTAATAGTAAATAATTAAATATTTATTCTCAAATCAAAAAATTAAAACAAACAAAAGGAGGTGATTAGTATTATGAGTGAAGCACAAGAAGAGTATATATGCTTAATAAATGAAGAAGAGCAATATTCTTTATGGTTTGCATGGAAAAAAATTCCATTAGGTTGGAAACAAGTGGGGCCTAAAGGTAGTAAAGAAGAATGTTTGGCGTATATAGAAAAAGTATGGACGGATATGCGTCCTAAGAGTTTAAGAGAGCAAATGGAAAAGGATGTTGCAAATAATGAAACTAAACTGATAAATTAATTAGGGGTTTAGTCTTTTATAAGAATAGATATTATACCATTATGGAATTTAGGCTCAAAGTATGTAGAATGAGGGGGAAAGAGCATGTGTTTATTTATCAATTTTTTGGTTCTTCTCCTTTTCTAGTTGGTATTGAAATGAGGAATAAAGATGGTTATAGTAAAATTAGATAACAAAATGAGTCTCATAAAACATGGCAGATTTGAGCATACCATTAGGAATACCCAGCTTATAATTAATAACACAAACTAGTGATAAAGAAGGAAATATCATACTTACAGTAGATACGCCATCGTATATAGAAATATAATCAGTATGCTATAAATGTGATCATTGTGGGAAAGTAACAACAGAAAATTATGATTGGTGCAACAAAGTTTAGAGTAGATAGAATTTTAAAACTAAATATTAATATTTGAGTTAACGTAAAAAAATTTTTCTACAACACTTTCGCTTATATTGCGAATTGCTGATAATGAGAAAAACTATTGTAATTTTTGCATTTTTCATGTACTCTGATGGGAGTGAATGTATTTTGGTAAAGGAATATGGTATATAGGGTTTGCTCAATTAGTGGTGGAGGAGTTAGAGGTATCATCCCAGCTGCCATAATAAAGGAGATGCTAAGTGTTGCTAAAGATGAGGGTAAAGAAGGTAAAATAACTGATTTATGTGACTATATTATTGGCACTTCAATTGGAGGTATAATAGGTGCTGGGCTCACTGTTTCGGAAAATAAATTAGAGCCAAAATTTACACCAGATGAGATTTTAAATTTACTTCAAAGTAAAGCGACTAAAATTTTTCCCGAAGACGCAAACTATCATCAACAAATTGCTCTATCAGCAACCTTTACTGGTATGGCTACTGTCAGTGCTACAGTTATAGCATTGAAATTCTTAGGTTTTAGGTATGGTATCTACTGTAGGTGTTGCTGGTTTGGTAGCTGCATCAGTTTTTTCAGCTACTTATAAAAATGTTAACGTATTGGATGGTTTTTTTGCACCTAAATATAGTAGAGATGGAATAGATAAATTACTTGATGAAAATTTTGGGTAGTTAAGACTCAGTGATACAATCATACCATTTACAACTGTTTCATTTTCTCTTGAACAAGATAACCCGAGAGTTTGGTCTACATTTAAAGCAGAAAAAACAATAAAAGATAATTTATTAATTAAGGATGCTTTAGGAGCTACGAGTGCAGCACCAACTTTTTTCCCACATAAAGTGACAAACATTACAATGAAAGGTGGTAGGGAGGAAATATATTATGATGTTGATGGAGGTATTTTTGCTAACTCACCTGTAAATTTGGGATTAGCAGTTCTAAAAAAATATGCATCTGTTAATATTATTTCAAGAATTGAGAAAGAAGGAATAACAGTTTTATCAATAGGTACTGGATATTCCAAAGGTGCAGAACCATTTATACCACCTACATCTTTTCAAGAAAGTATATTTGGGTATATATTTACAGGTTCATTGATAGCTAAGGTTATGCAAGCGGCTGAAAGAGATAGCATAGTGTAAGCACGTTATGTATATAAAGCATTACGATTAGATCCAAAACTGGAACAAAATTTAATGCCAATGGATAAATCAAGTGCTGTGCATATAAAAAGTTTAAGTCATGCTGCAGATGATTATATAGTTGAGCA
>JAQCBG010000099.1 GCA_027621485.1 Pseudomonadota bacterium | reverse complement strand
CTCAGTTTCTTCAGTCTTAAAACATACCAGAAGAATTTGTAATACTTAAAAGCGCTCTGCGTTACATTATTTATTGAAGTTATATGCTATTGTATGCCAACGATTAATCAGTTAGTACTAAAGCCGAGAAAAAGAAAAAAATATAAGACTGATGTTCCAGCTCTTACAGGTGCACCGCAAAGAAAAGGTGTATGTACTCGTGTTTATATAGTTAATCCAAAAAAACCTAACTCCGCACAGCGCAGAGTATGTAGGGTGCGTATCACAAATGGATACGAAATAACTTGCTATATACCAGGTGAAGGTCACGATTTACAAGAGCACTCAGTTGTTTTGGTTGCTGGTGGAAGAGTAAAAGATTTGCCGGGTGTTAGATATTGCGTTATCCGTGGTACATTAGATGCAAAAGGTGTAGAAGGTAGAAAGCAAGCGCGATCTGTATATGGTACTCGTAAGCCAAAATAATAAAAATAATTCAATACAAACAATAGCATAAAGTAAAGGTATTTTGAGGTGTCACGCAAAGGAATTAAGAGAAAGCGTAAGCTACTTCCCGATGTTATGTACGACAATCTAATTGTTACAAAATTAGTGAATACTATAATGAAGCGTGGAAGGAGATCTATTGCTGAAAAAATTGCTGTTAATGCCATAGAGAAATTAGCTGCAAGCTCTAACATAGATGCAATGGAAGCGCTTGGAAAAGTCATAGAAAATACAAAGCCAAATGTCGAAGTAAGATCTAAAAGAATAGGCGGCGCAACTTATCAAGTGCCAGTAGAAATACAGGCAGATAGAGCTTTGGCGCTTGCTTTAAGAGCTTTGGTGATATCTGCAAAAACAAGAAAGTCAGAGCGTACAATGGAAGATAAGTTTGCTGCTGAATTAGTTGATGCATATAACGGTAAAGGCGGCGCAACAAAGATGCGTACTGATAAGCACAAAATGGCTGAGGCTAATAAAGTTTTTGCATGTTATGCATAATTTTTATTGCAATGTTTACTTCTAATATTTGAATAGAGATTTTTTAAACTGTGTCTGAAAATGTTCCTTTAGAGAGATGGAGAAATATAGGCATTATGGCCCATATAGATGCCGGAAAAACTACTACTACCGAGAGAATTTTATATTATACTGGTCGCTCCTATAAAATAGGAGAAGTGCATGATGGCGCGGCTGTTATGGACTGGATGGAGCAAGAACAAGAAAGAGGCATAACTATTACATCGGCTGCTACTACTTGTTATTGGAAGCCAAATGGAGGTCTGAATCATAAAATTAATATAATAGACACGCCTGGTCACGTAGATTTCACAATAGAAGTAGAGCGCTCCTTAAGAGTACTTGATGCTGCTATTGCGGTTTTTGATGCAGTTGCTGGTGTTGAGCCTCAATCCGAAACAGTATGGCGTCAAGCGGACAAATACAATGTTCCGCGTATGTGCTTTGTAAATAAAATGGATAGGATAGGCGCGGATTTTTTCAGATGCGTCGATATGGTTGCAAAGAGATTGGGCGCTAATTATGTTGTGATGCAGCTTCCAATAGGAAAGGAGAGTGACTTTGAAGGCGTCATTGATCTTTTAAGAATGAAAGCAATTATATGGAAAAGTGATGATCTTGGAGCAAGTTATGAACTGCAAGAAATTCCAGATTCAATGAAGCAAAAAGCTATAGAATACAGAGAATCACTCATTGAATCTGCATTAGAATTTGATGATGCTCTTATGGAAAAGTATTTATCTGGAGATGAAATATCAAATGAAGATATAAAAAAGTGCATACGTTTGGGTGTTATTTCCAATTCATTAGTACCAATTTTTTGCGGTACTGCCTTTAAAAATAAAGGCGTTCAGCCTCTTCTTGATGGAGTTGCAGATTATTTTCCAAGCCCTTTAGATTTACCTTCTATTTCTGCAATAGATAACAAGAAGAAAGGGGCAGAGATAGAGTTAAAACATGATAGCAATGGACCTTTTGTTGCCCTTGCATTTAAAATTATGAATGATCCTTTTGTTGGATCTTTAACATTTATAAGAATATATTCTGGCTTTATAAAATCTGGCTCTAGCATAGTTAATGCTACTCGCGCAGGTAAAAAAGAAAGAGTTGGGCGTATGCTACTTATGCATGCAAACAATAGAGAAGAAGTTAAGGAAGCCTTTGCTGGCGATATAGTTGCTCTTGCAGGATTTAAAAATGTTACTACTGGAGATACTCTTTGTGATGCTGAATATGAGGTTATTTTGGAATCTATATCTTCTCCAGAGCCAGTTATAGAAGTTGCTGTTGAGCCAAAAACTGCTTCAGATCAAGATAAGATGGGCCTTGCAATTTCAAGACTTGTTGCAGAAGATCCATCATTGCGTGTGAAGGTAGATCATGAAACAAATCAAACGGTTCTAGCTGGCATGGGAGAGCTTCATTTAGAAGTTATTGTAGATCGCATGAAAAGAGAATTTGGAGTTGATGCCAGTGTTGGTAAGCCTCAAGTTGCATACAGAGAAACTATTACTCAAAGTTATGAAATAGATTATACGCATAAAAAACAAACCGGTGGTGCTGGACAATTTGCGCGCGTTAAGATATTATTTGAGCCTCTTCAGCGAGGAGATGGTTTCAAGTTTGAAAGTAAAATTGTTGGCGGTAATATTCCAAAAGAATACATACCGGCAATTGAAAAGGGGATACAAGATATTAGTGCAAGTGGTGTGATGGCGGGTTATCCTCTTATAGATTTTAGTGCAACTCTTTTAGATGGAGCTTTTCATCAAGTTGATTCTAGCGCTCTTGCATTTGAGATTGCTGCAAAAGCAGCATTTAAAGATGGCGCATCTAGAGCAAGTCCAAGGCTTCTTGAGCCAATTATGTCTGTTGAGGTCATAACTCCTGAAGAATTTATGGGTGATGTAATGGGTAATTTAAGTAGTATTAGAGGGCAAATTTTGGGTATGGATGCTAGAGGTAATGCGCAAGTTATTTCTGCGCATGTTCCGCTTGCTGAAATGTTTGGATATGTGAATGTACTTCGCTCTATGACACAAGGTAGGGCGCAATATACAATGCATTTTGCTCATTATGAGCCGGTACCTCAAAATGTTGCAGATATCATTTGTAAAAGTAAAAATTAGAAAATATTAAGAATTTAATTAAAATAAATTATA
>JAQCBG010000098.1 GCA_027621485.1 Pseudomonadota bacterium | reverse complement strand
TTCTCCTGCTTTTTTACAAAACGGATTTGCTATAAACCTCTCTGCTGTAAGTCCTGCTCTATTTAAATACCCTCTAGCTAACCCTGTTCCTCCTATATATAACTCGCCTATCGCTCCTATTGGTAGTGGAGTGAGGGAAGGCGAAAGAATATAGGTTGTGTAGTTGTCATAAGCTTTACCTATGCTTAAATTTATGCTTTCATTTACGTCTGCAATAACTTTGTTAATACAACTACCAACGGTAGTTTCTGTAGGACCATATTCATCATATATTTCTAGTGACCACTTATTTAAGTTGGAGGATTTATACATATCTAATAATTTTGTTATAGTAATTTTATCAAGCTTTTCACCTCCTAAAATTACCTTTCTTATTTGTGTTTGTGGTAAAATATCTGCTATGAGTTCAAAATAACTCGGTACCAATTTGATCACATTTATACTATTTGCGCAGAGATGATTTTTGTAAGTATCTACATCTTTTATATCACCACTATATAATATAACTTCTGCACCAGATAGGAATGAACATATGGTTGTAGTAACAGTTAAATCAAATCCTATATTTGTTGAACAATCTACCTTATCTGAAGCTGTAAGATTTATGTATTTTGCAACGTTTTCCTTATAATTTATAACACTTCTATGCTCTATCATCACTCCCTTAGGCTTTCCTGTAGTACCTGAAGTGTATATGACATAAGCTAGATTTTTTGGTCTTAAATCTTGTATTTGTGGATTGGCAACAGGAAGGTTCGAAATTTCATTTATCATTTCGTCTAAACAAATTATTTGCGCAAATGTTGATGGCAAAGAATCTACATATTCTGTGTTTGTAATAATAATAGGAGCTTTAGTGTCATTAAAAATATACTCAGTTCTTGCTTCGGGTTCTTGTGGATTTATTGGTACATAAGCTCCTCCTGCTTTAAGAACAGCAAAAAACCCAATAATTGTCTCTATAGATTTTTCAAGCGCAATAATAACTAAAGTATTATTTACCCCCATGTTAATCAAATAGTGAGCGAGATTATTTGCTTTTTGGTTGAGTTCTTTATAAGTAAGCTTTATATGCTCATACACAACAGCGATATTATCTGGTGTTCTTTCTACCTGCTCCTCAAAAAGCTTATGTATTGTCTTATTTTCTGGGTATGGCGTAGCTGTCTTATTCCACTCGTTAACTATCAGATTTTCCTCTTCTTTCGTAAGGTAACTTATCTCCTCTATCTTGAAGCTTTCTTTCTTTTCCCTGTCTCTTAGAACTTTAGCTATTTGACCTAATATCGTTTTATATATACTTATCAATCTTTTTATACTTTCTTCTTTATATAAACTTACTCTATAATTGAACAAACCTTTTAGTGCTCCACTATTATCTCTATCATCTATGAATGTTTCTATATCAAATTTCGCTATCTTATATAACTCCTCCTTCGTATCATTAACATAAGGTTCTAATAGCTTATTATTTCCATCTGCATCCTCATTACCACTAAAACTTCTCAATTCAAATATCACTTGGAAGATTGGATGCCTACTTGTGTCTTTTGCTACTTGTAGTTCTTCTACTAGCTTTTCAAATGGCAAGTCTTGATGTACTTGACCTTCTATTACTTTACTTCCTACATACTTGATAAACTCTTTTAACGTTTTATTTTTTAAACTTCCTATCTCTACTCTTAGCGCTAGCGTATTTACAAAAAATCCTATTAAATCCTCTATCTGCATATAATGCCTATTTGCTACTGGCATCCCTATCACTATATCTTCTTGTCCACTGTATCCTTTTAACATTAGATAATATCCTGATAACATCAAACTATATAAACTTACTCCTAGCTCTTTTGCTATTTCTCTTAGTGACACAGATACTTTTTCATCTATTTCAAATCTTATTTCTTTTCCTTCATAATCCATCTCTGCTGGCCTTACATAATCTGTACTTATCTGCAGAGTTTCATATCCTTCTAGTTCTCCCCTCCAATACGATAGTTGATTATCTAATACTTCCCCTGTTAAATATCCTCTCTGCCATAACGCAAAGTCCTTATATTGTATACTAAGCTCTGGCAGCTTTATTTCATACTCCTCTAATCCAGATCCTTTACTCTTGTAGTACTTATAATACTCTTTTACTTCTTTCAGAAAAATATCTACTGACCATCCATCAAACGCTATATGATGTATTATCACGCTTAAAATACAACCAGACCTACCTCTACCTCCTTCAAGACTATATATTTTTACTCTTATAGGATATTCCTCCCCTAGATCAAATATATGATTTGCTTCTTCTTCTAGATACTTTTCTAACTCTTCCTTATTACAATATTTTACTTCTTCTATCTCAAAAGGCTCTTCCTTTATATCTATTACTTCCTGATAATGTATACCTTCTTTTCCATCTTCTCTTATCACACTTCTTAGAATCTCATGCCTCTCCACTATCGCTCTTATACTTTCTCTTAAAAACTCTATCCCCACTCCTTCATTAATACTAAATATCATCGGAACATTGTACGCATTACTCCCACCTTCATACTTCTCTATAAACCAAAGTCGCTCTTGCGCATATGACAATAATTGCATTACATTGTTATATCTGTAGATATAAGGGCACAAATATCCTTTAGGAGGCTTTGTGTTATCTTTTAATAACTCCAGTAACTTTTCTTTATTTCCTTTTATCGATTCTAAAATTTTATCTTTTTCTGCATAAGTTTTACTGATCATGTACCTTAGCTTTTTTCCTTGCTCTACCCAAAAGATAAAACCCTTATAATTTAAACTAATTAATTTTCTTATAAATTCATGCATTAAAATTTCCCCAAAATACTACCAAAAAACCAAGCAAACCGTTAAGGCTAAACTATACTAAAAACAAATAAAACTATCTCTGCCCAAACCTCAAACTCCATAGGCTATTTATCAAACAATTGTTTTACTAAATCCCCTTTATATACTCGCCTTACATAACAAATTTATATTATTTGAGACCTTCTGAAGCCACACACCCCCCCAGTATACTCATAGGAAATAAGATTTTTCAAGTAAAAATGTATCAACTGTGCAAGTTCAATACATATTGGACTAAAGAGCAAGGCCATTATGCATCTCAATATACTCAAAAGGAGTAAGAAAATCTATAGATTGATGAGGTCTAT
>JAQCBG010000097.1 GCA_027621485.1 Pseudomonadota bacterium | reverse complement strand
AAATGGATATTATAAAAAACTCATCAGATCAAGCTTATATCAGATATTATAAAAAATAATTTATGCATATATATGCATATAATTTTGACTTATTATTTACTTTCTTTTAAATACTTCTTTTAAAGAGATCCATATCTAAGCGCATACTCAAGCGTCTATAATGTTATATACAAGATCAATAATGAAGAAGCAAATATATTCAGAAATTAATCAAGAGCTTACAATATCAGAAATAGAGAGCAATGTATCTCAATATTGGAATGATATAAATCTACCTCAAATACTCAAGAAAATCTCTATTAGAAATGAAAGATTTGTTTTTTTAGATGGCCCACCATTTGCAAATGGCATGCCTCATCATGGGCATATATTAACAGGATTTATCAAAGATACATTTGCTCGCTTTCATACAATGCTTGGCAAGAGTGTCGAGAGATCTATAGGATGGGATTGTCATGGTCTTCCTGTTGAAATGAAATCTGAAAAAGAATTACAACTTAGCGGGAGCAAACAAATAAAAGAATATGGAATTGATAAATTTAACGAATATTGCAAATCATCTGTACTTCGTTGCACAGATGATTGGATAAAATACATGGAAAAACAAGGTAGACTTGTTGATAGGCAAAAAGAATACAAGACCATGGATATGAATTACATGGAGAGTGTAATTTGGGCATTTAAAGAGCTATATAATAAAAATCTGATATATAAATCCACTCGTATAATGCCTTATTCATGGGTATGCCAAACTCCTGTTTCAGATTTTGAAACTAAAA
This sequence comes from Pseudomonadota bacterium, assembly GCA_027621485.1. GTDB lineage: Bacteria > Pseudomonadota > Alphaproteobacteria > Rickettsiales > Midichloriaceae > JAQCBG01. Next base: position 2,393 of record JAQCBG010000097.1, on the reverse strand, counting down.
TAGATAATGCGTACAGAGAAAAGAGCAGTAAAGCAGTTACAGTTGCGTTTGAAATAGATTCAAAAAGCGCTTCTCTCCTTGGATTTCATGATAAAATAGTAAAAATACTTGCATGGACAACAACGCCATGGACACTTCCTTCTAATCTTGCTATCGCTATAAATAAAAATATAGAATATCTCATTTTAAATTCAGAAGAAGATGAAAATACTTATTATGTTATAGCAAAGGATTTAGCTGCAAATTATACAAAAGAGATTAAATATTCACGGCAAATTGATGCAGAAGCGCTAATAGGATGCAGCTATAAACCTTTATTTGACTTTTTTAGTAATGTAAAAAATGCATTTAAGATTCTGCATGCAGAATTTGTAACAACAGAAAGTGGCACGGGCATTGTGCATATTGCACCAGGCTTTGGAGAAGATGATCATAAACTCTGCAAAGCAAATAATATAGAAGTGGTTTGTCCTATAGATGATGCTGGTAAATTTATAGCGCCCGTTAATAAATATTTAGGTATGCAGGTTTTTGATGTAAATGACATCATTATTAAAGATTTAAAATTATCTAAGAATTGGATTAAAACAGATCAATATATACATAATTATCCACATTGTTGGCGTAGTGACACGCCACTTATATATAGAAGTATGTCTTCTTGGTATGTCAAAGTGAGCGCTATTAAAAATGATATGATAGCAAACAATCAGCAAATTAATTGGATTCCAGGTCACATTAAAGATGGCTTATTTGGAAATTGGATAAAAGGTGCAAGAGATTGGTCTATATCTAGAAATCGCTATTGGGGCTGCCCAATACCTGTTTGGGAAAGTGATGATCCAAAATATCCACATACAGAAGTCTATGGCTCAATTAAAGAATTAGAAGAAGCTTTTAAAGTCAAGATACAAGATCTTCATAGACCATCTATAGATCTCCTCACAAAGAAAAATCCATCTGATCCAACAGGAAAATCTAACTTGGTTAGAGTATCAGATGTTCTTGATTGTTGGTTTGAAAGTGGCGCTATGCCATTTGCTCATCTTCATTTTCCATTTGAGAATAAAAAATTATTTGAAGAAAATCTTCCATCAGATTTTATAGTTGAGTATTTAGCTCAAACACGAGGCTGGTTCTATACACTTCTTGTTTTATCTACGGCACTTTTTAATAAACCTCCGTTTTTAAATTGCATATGTCATGGAGTGATACTTGGAGAAGATGGACAAAAACTCTCTAAAAGGCTTCAAAACTACAGAGAAGCAACTGATGTATTTAATGATTTCGGAGCAGATGCTGTTCGTATCTATATGCTCTCTTCTCAAGTAATGCATGCAGAAGCTTTAAAAGTAAACGAAAGTAACATTGGCGATACATTAAGGGCATATATCGCCCCTTTTAAGAACGCATATAATTTTTTCGCTATATATGCAAATGCAGATAAAATCCATGCGCAATTAGATTTATCTTCAAGTAACTTGATGGATCGATATATTATTAGTAAGTGTGCGCATACTATTGATACAATCAACAAAAAGCTTTTAGAATACAATACAGTCAATGCATTAGAAGATATAAGACAATTTTTTGATGCATTAAATAATTGGTATATAAGAAGATCTAGAGAGAGATTTTGGAGCTCAAAGGTATCTGAGGATAAAAGAGCAGCTTATAATACATTATTTTCTATATTGCATTTTATATCATGCGCTATTGCTCCTCTTGCACCTTTTATATCTGAATTTATTTTCGCAAAACTACAAACAAATGAAGTAGATCTAAGCAAGAAAGAAAGTGTTCATGCACAAAATTTCCCTAACATGCAATATAATATTGATTATTCATTAATTAAACAAATGGATAAAATTCGCAGTGCATGCTGCGCAGCACTTTCTATTAGAAATAAAATAGGTATTAAGGTAAGGCAACCGCTCTCAAAAGTTATATTTATAGGCACTTCAGGAGGTGTTACAGAATCTACTTTTATGAAGCAATTAGTGCTGGATGAAATAAATGTTAAAGAATGGGCAAATATTCCAAAATCTGAAATAGGGAAATTTGCAGATTATCAACTCAAATTAAATTATAAGTATATAGCAAGTCGAATTCCAGAAAAAGTAAAAACACTATCGAGATATATCAAGGAATCTCCGCATCAATGGCAAAAAGAAGGCGATACAATAACAATACAAGATATAAAACTATATAATGAGGAATTTGATTTAAAATTAATTATCAAAGAAGAATTTATACAAAATTCAAGTTATTTACCAAAAGAAGATATACTTGTAATTTTAGATACAAATCTCAATGAAGAATTAATTTTAGAAGGAAGTGCGCGTGATATTGTAAGAGCAATACAATTAAAGCGCAAAGAAAGAGCTTTAGAT
>JAQCBG010000096.1 GCA_027621485.1 Pseudomonadota bacterium | reverse complement strand
CTTCAACCTGCTCATGGCTAGATCACTCGGTTTCGGGTCTAATGCAACTAACTATATTCGCCCTATTAAGACTCGCTTTCGCTGCGGCTACACCTAACGGCTTAACCTTGCTAGATACACTAACTCGCTGACCCATTATACAAAAGGTACGCCGTCACACGCCTTCTTTCCGAAGAAAGAATCATGCTCCGACAGCTTGTAAGTGTTTGGTTTCAGGTTCTATTTCACTCCTCTTATCGAGGTTCTTTTCGCCTTTCCCTCACGGTACTAGTTCACTATCGGTCAACAAATAGTATTTAGGCTTGGAGGGTGGTCCCCCCATATTCAAACAGGATTTCACGTGTCCCGCCTTACTCAAGATTTCTTAAAGCGCTTTACCCATACAAGACTATCACTCTCTTTGGTTAACCTTTCCAGGTTATTCTGGTTTCACTTTAAAAAATACTGGCCTGGTCCGCATTCGCTCGTCACTACTAACGGAATCTCGGTTGATTTCTTTTCCTCCGGGTACTTAGATATTTCAATTCTCCGGGTTTGCTTCTGTCTACTATGTATTCATAAACAGATACTAGCTGAAGCTAGTGGGTTCCCCCATTCGGAAATCTGCGGATCAAAAATTGTTGACATCTCCCCACAGCTTATCGCAGCCTGCCACGTCCTTCATCGCCTCCTACCGCCAAGGCATTCACCAAATGCCCTTTTCATATTTTATGCTTAATCTAAAATGACTGACATCACTTACAGAACTAAACCTTCATAAATACATCGAGAACTTTAAATCTAACGATGTAATACTCAGTAAAAATTTTGCAGTAAAATTTTTTCTTTCACAATCTCAAAGAAGCAAGTGATTTTTAAAAATCTAAAATCACAAGAGGTACTCTTATATATACGAACACTTTAAATAGGTCAATGAGAAATTTTATAAATTAAAAAAGAAAATCATTAATTCTTTTCACTTTTCTTTTTGCTTTTCATTTTTATCTTAATTTTTATACATATTTGTTTCGTATTGTATGTTTTATATGCATGCACTTTATGCCCGCATTTTTGTTACATATAGAACATGAAGAGCATGATATTTTGTAAATAATATTGCATCAAATTAAATTATTTTGAGTTTTTATTTAGTATTTTGATTTATTAATTTTAAAAAAAAGCTTTTTTAATTCTTAGCTTTTTTAATTCTTAATTTTTACTTGCAACGAATTTAATATGCGCTATGCAACATTCTTTTTAATTTGCCGCAGATCTATGAATTTTAAAGCTGCGCTTCTTTGCATTAGCACTTTTTGTATTCATTTAATAAAGCAATAAAAGTTTTTGTTGATTTTAGAAATGCAATTACTTATTGAATTTGCATTTAATTTCTGTATTCTTCTGACTTTTACATCATATTAAATAGATAATTGCTTTTTCAACTTCCAACGCTTGATATATCTATATTTTTTAGCATTATTATATTAACGTTTCTCGCAAGTATCTTGGGAAATATTATATATAGACGCCACAATAAATCAAAAAAATCTTCCGACATTATTGAATACTGGATTATGGGAAGAAAAATGACTCTTCCTATGTTTGTTGCAACTTCTAATTGGTACGGCGGAATCTTTGGCGTAACTCAAATTTCATTTGAGCATGGAATTTATGGATTCTTTTCTCAAGGACTTGTTTGGTATATAGCATATTTAATATTTGCGTTTTTTATATTGCGAAAAATTTGGGGAAAAGAATCAATTAGCATACCAGAACTTATACAGTTGCAATACGGAAAAAAAAGCCAAAAAGTAGCTATAGCAATTATGCTATTAAAAGTGCTACCAGTAACATATGCGATGTGCATTGGCGTTTTTATTCAAGAAATATTTAATATTTCGCTGAATACTGCAATTATCTCTAGTTGCACTTTTGTAGCTCTTTATAGCTGTATTGGAGGAGGATTAAGAGGTCTTATTGCAAGAGATCTTGTACAGTTTATTAGTATGTATATTGCCGTTATTAGCGTTATTATTACATCTTATATTACATTTGGAGGCTTTGATTATTTACGCAACAATCTTCCAAATACATATTTTCAAATAACAGGTAATCATAATTATATACTGATTATCACTTGGCTTTTAATTGCTCTAATTACAACTTTAATTCATCCGGTATTTTATCAAAGATGTATATCAGCAAAATCTTATGCTATTGCAAAAAAAGGCGTACTGATTTCTATGTTATTTTGGTTTGTATTTGATTGCTGCACTGTCCTTGGCGGAATGTACGCAAAAGCAACGCTCCCAAATGCCAATTCTATTCATGCATATTTATCATATGGAATGCAAATTTTACCAAATGGCTTTAAGGGACTTTTTCTTGCTGGAATCGCTTCAACAATTTTATCAACCCTAGATGCTTTTTTATTTATTAGCGCATCTTTAATTGCATATGATGCAGTGCCTATTTTGCTTCGTAAATCAAATACTTTTAGAAATTTTACAATCATTATGTGCGCTGCATTAGCAGCGTTTATAGCCCTTAACTTAGAGCATAATATGGAGAAAATAATGTTAATCTTAGAATCTTATGCGGGCGCACCACTTGTTTTTCCAATGCTTTATAAATATTTTACACGCAGTAATAGAATTAATGATAATCATTGTTGCGCTTCATTTTTTGTTACTATATGCGCCATATCTATTTTGCACTTTTATACAGGCAATATACAGGAAGGCTTTATATTTGGTATAGCAATTAGTGGAATGTATTTTTTAATGATAAATTATCTAAAATCTACTAAAAGCTCTCAATATGAACTTTAAATCAAAAACTCTCTGCAATTACAATAAAAAGCTTCTTATTTTCATTCAATTGAAATGTTTATAATGCTAAATAATATCCAATTGGCGCCAGACAATCATTATACTTATGTAAAGAGATGAGGATTTAAAAGAGCTTATGCGTATCGCTCCGCATTTCTTATTATCTTTTATAAAGAGAAGGCCATACTTTTATTTTTATAAAACACATCGCAATCTATCTCATTCATATTACACAAGGCTTACTTGCACCTTTTGAATTCATTTATGCTTTTTTCACTTCATTCAAAAACAAAAAATATATAATAATACACTTTCATATTAATAAAAAAGCATCCTGTAATTTTATCAATTAAGCTTTTTATAA
>JAQCBG010000095.1 GCA_027621485.1 Pseudomonadota bacterium | reverse complement strand
TGAATTTGTGCTAAATAATTGCAATGTAGAAATAATGTAAAAAAATAAAATGATTTAAAAAAATTTCCATGCAACTTACAAATTATCAAGAATTTCTTTCGATGCTAGAAGAAGGTGCGCTACGCGCAGCAACACTCTCTTTAAATAATAAATGGATAGTGAATACAGAAGTAAAAAAGAATATTCTGGAAATCTTCAAGAATTCAGAAAGCATTCTAATGCGCAACGAAGATAATGAATCTCATTTTATAGATAAAGCATTGCTTCGTATTCGCAAATTTAGCATAGAAGATACCGTGCGTATTCCAGAAGGAGGTAGTTCTGTTAGAGCAGGTGCATTTATTGGTAAAAATGTTGTGATTATGCCTCCCTCTTATATCAATATAGGCGCTTACATTGGAAATAATTCGATGATTGATAGTCATGTTCTTGTTGGGTCTTGCGCTCAAATTGGTGCAAATGTTCATTTATCTGCATCTGTTCAGATAGGTGGCGTACTTGAACCAATTGGCAGCATACCGGTTATTATTGAGGATGATTGTTTTATTGGAGCTGGGGTAATCTTAACAGAGGGTATTTTAATTCGTAAAGGTGCTGTTATAGCTCCGGGCGTTGCGCTTTCAGCATCTGTACCAATATATGATATATGTAACAACGAAATTTATGAAGGAGAAATTCCAGAAAGAGCAATTGTCGTACAAGGAAATAGATCTATCGCATCTAAAGGTGATTTTTCAAAGAAGCATGGACTGTCTATAAATTGCGCAGTAATAATAAAGTATAGAGATGATAAAACAAATGCAGCAACTGCTTTAGAGATGAATCTAAGATAAATTATTTTCTATAAAAAAGTAAATTATTTAAAACTCATAAACATCATAATAGACTCAATACCATATAATATTCATTTAATCTGCTTTAAAATATCTTCAATTTTTGTATAACCATTATACACTTCTTTGTCTGCTTTACTTGGCGCAGGTGTACTATTTTCTAATTTGTTGAATTCTTTATCTTTAGAATACGATTCATATGATGCCATTTTCTTTGATATAAAACGCATTGCTTTTGAAGATTTTTTCTGGATTTTATATTCATAAGCTCTATCTAAAAGCTCCATAACATGAGCATCTCGTAACTCAGGTGTTTTACCGCCCATAACAACAGCAACTAAATTACCATGTGATTTGCGTGCTGCTGTTGTGGCAATATTAAAATCAGAATCCTTTATATAACCAGTCTTTAATCCATTTGCATATTGATATTTTGACAGTACATAATTATGACCTACAAATTTCTTTCCATTAAATACAAAAGATTTTTTAGAAAAAATAGAGAAATACCTAGAATGATCTCTCCAAAGAGCTCTAGCAAGTAAAGCCATATCATATGCAGTTGTAACTTGCTCTTTATTAGGAAGTCCGTTTGCATTTTTAAAAGTTGTGCTATGCATACCAAGTCTCTTTGCTTTTAAATTCATTAGACGCACAAAACCTTCCTCATCACCTCCAATAAATTCTCCAATCATTGTTGCAAAATCATTTGCAGACTTAATTACAATGCCAAATATTGCATCAATTGCAGAGACTTTAGTATAAGGCATAAGATCCATATTACTTCTTTCCTGTGAAGCTGCATATTCAGAGAGAGTCAATTGCTGATAAAGCTTAAGCTTACCAGATTGTACGGCATCGAACGTAATATATAATGTCATCATTTTTGTAAGAGATGCAGGAAATCTTAATTCTCTAGCATTACATTCATGAAGCACCTCTCCTGTATCTGCATCAATTATTATGCTTGCATATTTTGCAGGATCTCCAATTATATCACACTCTGATTGCGCATTGATTATGCTAAATATAATGCATAAATATAGTAATAAAATTTTACGCATATATTATATAATACGTATAAACTTTGCGAGTCTTTCTTCTTACCGCGCATATATCTATTGAAAAAACTTCAATCATCATAATATTAAATTAAATGCTCTTTATCTTATATTCACGCAGCATTTTTTAAAATTCCTCAAACATTAACTGCTGTATAAAATCTATTTTTATATATTCTCTACTTTACAATCTTAATATTGCATACAGAAGCACAAAGCGCCATAGCAACAAGATATGGGTCTGCATTTGCACCTGGGCGACGATCTTCAAAATATCCACATTTTTCTAAATAAACAGATCTAGGAATTCTAATTGAGGCACCGCGATCTGCAATACCATATTTAAAAGTATTAATATCACATGTTTCATGAAGACCAGTTAAACGCTCTGAAAGACCCTCACCATAAAGCAAGATATGATCTTTATGTTTTGAAGTAAGTTCTTTTATAGCATTTTCAATTGCAATTAATCCATTGCTTTTATCTCTTGTTTGATTTGTAGAAAAATTAGTATGCATTCCAGCACCATTCCAATCACCTTTTACTGGTTTATTATCAAATGATATGTCATATCCATATTCTTCTCCTAATCTACAAAGTAACCAACGCGCAATCCACGTGTGATCACATACTGTAAGCGCATCAATACTTTCTTTATCATTACCTCTAAAACCTATCTGAAACTCCCACTGCCCAGGCATAACTTCTGCGTTTATTCCGTATAGCAATATACCCGCTTTCATACACATGCGAGCATGATGCTCTGCTAAATCACGCCCAAATACTCTTTTAAAGCCAACACCACAATAATAAGGACCCTGAGGCTCTGGAAAACCATTTTCTGGCCAACCAAGCGGTTTTTTATTCTGAAATAATGTATATTCTTGCTCAAAACCAATCCATGGCTCATAATCTTTTGCGCCAGCATCTAATACTTTTCTTAATTTTGATCTTGTATTGGATTCATGACTATTATTACTGGAATCTAATACCTCGCACATCACAATATAACCACCTTCTTTACGTATAGGGTCTTGAACAAAACATACCGGCCTTAATATACAATCCGAATCACTGCCATTTGCCTGACTTGTTGATGAGCCATCAAAATTCCACTCTGGAAAATCTTTTAAAGATGGCGTCCTTCCTATTTCTAAAATGCGCATCTTAGAGCGCAACTTACTAGTTGGCCTCACGCCATCTATCCATATATACTCAGCAAACGAGAAATTTGAATTATTATGCATATATTTTACTCATCAAGATCTAATACTGTAAAAAAAATTCTTTATATATGAAAATTCTTATACCATCAAGTTATACACTTACTTAACATTACATTAAATACATAAGAATTTTAAAATTATTTATTA
>JAQCBG010000094.1 GCA_027621485.1 Pseudomonadota bacterium | reverse complement strand
TATGCAATAATTGGAATATTTTTTTGACCTTTTGCTGCGCCTTGAGTATCTGGCATATCTGGATATTCAATCACTTCCTTACCAAAGAGTTTATTTGGCATACTACCATCTGAAGATGGTTGCCAAATATATTGATTAGTTACGCTATCTTTAATTGAGCGAAGTTTATGTAAAGTAGATCTATTAACTAAAAATTTAGCATTATATGAATATTTTGCACCTAATGTAAAAAATAGTTCTTTAAGCTTTAAATCATCTAGTTTATCTATATTATCGCAAGATATGCGCTCTATCTCTCCCCACTTGTTTCCTTTAGGATAAGTTAAAATGCCTTTTGGTCTCCCATTTCCATCTCCGTATAAAAATGCATTATTTTCGCATTCTGCAAATTTATCATTAAATTTATGCTGTATAAATTCTTCTATTTTTAATGCAGGATCATGTAATATTTTTTGAGGTATGCGAAGCTTTGCGCAAAGTTCATGTACCTCTATTTTTCTTTTTCCAGGATTAAATTTTTCTTCTTTGTCGTCAATTGTTGATTCTAGATCAGCAAACCATCCTCCTGTTATACCTTGTTTATCTTCTATAATCTCAAAATTATCTGCTGAAATTTCAACAACTTTAGCAATGCTAGACATTATAGATCTTGAGCTCAAAAAATTTCTTGTGACAGAATTCATTGTTTCTGTGGCAGCATAACCAATTCCGCCTCTTGTTTTATTTTTTGTAAATTTTTTCTCAAGTACATGTAAATTATTTTCTGCTCCGTTTCTTAGATATTCAGAAAAGGCTTTTTTGTATTCTATATCTTCAAGGTTATCAGTATTATATTTATTAATTAATTTTGGTCTTTCAACATTAGATTTCATATGTGTCAGAGCGTCTTGTTGAGCATTTAGTGCGCTTTGTATCTTTTCTAATCTTTCTATTAGTAAAGGATCTTGATTATTTGATGAATTCTTTACGCTTTTAAAATGTTCCCATGTATTATTAAGTTCATCTATTTTATTATTGATATTTTCAATACTCATAATTTACCTTTTTTAAAATATCTGCTTTATGAAAAAATAGTTTTAGAGTTTTTAAGAAATGCCAAAAAAATCAAAATATTCTACTTTGGTGTCTTTGCATGTATTTATTAATCTATGCTCAATAACTGCATTATGTCTCATGCAAGCATGAATAAGCGAATAATAAGGCGTAGAATTATTTTCTCTTTGATAAAAGTAATTTCCAATAATACCTATATGAGCACTATTTATTAAAGAAGATGATATAAATAAAGCTATAGATCCAATGCTGATATTATTTCTTTTAATGCAATGTCTACATAACTCTTCTATTAATCTCTGTTTATCTAGCATATAATCATAATGCGGAAGATCATACCGAGTAAAAGCACCGCCAATTTTTGATTGAATATTTAGAGTTTTTGCAACAAGCATAATAAGGCCTATGCAATCCATCCCGAATTCTTTTCTACCATGCATATGAAATTTTCTTTTCAGCATTTTTCTTGCGGTATTTACAATCTGCATTCTTTGCAGCATAAGAACAATGACCTTATATAATTTTTTAAATTAAAATTGTGAAAATATTTAGTGGAATTAAAAATAATCTAAGTAACACTGCAACAAAGTTTAACAACGGATTAAAAAGGATTTTTCAAGGTAAAAAATTAGATGCAGCATCAATAGAAGAATTTGAAGAATTATTACTTGAAATGGATATGGGAATTGATGTTACAAAAGAAATTATATCGGAGATATCTAAGAGTAAATTATATGATGTAGACGTAACTTCGGAAGTAAAAAAAATAATTGCAGATAAAATATCAAAAATTTTATTACCGAGTGCAATTCCGCTTAATGCATCAACGGGCAAACCTCATGTTATAATGCTTTGCGGTATAAATGGTAATGGGAAAACAACTACAGCTGGAAAGCTTGCAATGCAATTTAAAGGCCTTGATAAAAAAGTCATGCTTGCAGCTTGTGATACTTTTAGACTTGCTGCAACAGAGCAACTTTCATTTTGGGCAAAAAAGGCACATTGTGATATTACAGTAGGTAAAGATTTGCAAGATCCCGCAAGTGTTGCATATAATGCATTTTCAGTAGCAAAAGAGGAGTTCTATGATATTCTTATTATAGATACTGCAGGAAGACTTCATAATCAAAGCAATTTAATGAATGAGCTTACTAAGAGCGCTAAGGTACTTAAAAAGATCGATCCATCTGCGCCTCATAATGTAATCTTGGTTCTAGATGCAACAACTGGACAAAATGCGCTTCAGCAAATAGAGATGTTTGGAAAATATGTTGAATTATCGGGGCTTATTATTACAAAGCTCGATGTTACTAGTAAAGGGGGTATTGCAGTTTGTATTGCAAAAAAGCGCCAAATGCCAATTCATGCAGTTGGAGTTGGGGAGAATGTAGAAGATCTGAAAAATCTGGATCCAGTAGCTTTTGCAAAAAATTTACTTTATTTATAAATAAAGTTTTAGATTTATTGCAATGATGCATAATGAAGTATTTTTGAAAAAGATCATTGCAATAAATTGTGATGAAAATTACCAGAATTAATATTTATCTGAATTTATATTATATTACATACCTCTTCCACCTCCTTTACCTTTATTTTCGTTTATTTGTTTTACAAAAGATACTACCTCTTTTTTAATTTTTTCTTCTTTTTGGCTTTTAAAATCTCCAAGAGATGTTGTTGATCTAGTATTTGGTAAACCTTTTAAATCTAACATATCATTCATTTTTTGAGAAAAGCTTTTTCTTTCTCCTGCATTATTCTTATTAATCTCTTCTTTTTTACCCTTAAGCTCTGCGCTTAAATTATTTATTTCATTTTTTATTCTATCAAATAGACTTTTATTTGTTACACCAATTGCATCAGAAATATTCTTAAGAGCTGAATCATCTATATTAGGAGCTTGAGCAGCGACTCTTGAAACATCTTGTCTAAATTCTTTTCCAAGAGTGATATCTATCACTTTGTGTTTGGCATTTTCTTTGATAGCACTATACGTTTCTTTTATAATAACTCCTGCAACTTTAATTGGGGTTTTTGCGTTTTCAAGGTTTTTGCTTGATCCTGCTTTTAAACCTTGCTTCCATTCCTTTAATGTATCTAATACTGCATAAAGAAAAGCAGATATTGCTTCTTTGATATTTGAGAGTGCAACCTTAGAATTGTCCAATGTGATAACTTCTCGTGCTGATTGCATAGAGTATTCTAATACATCAAGTATTTGTGATTTAATAGTACCCTCTAAGTAATGGAATTTACTTCCCA
>JAQCBG010000093.1 GCA_027621485.1 Pseudomonadota bacterium | reverse complement strand
AAAAAGCATCTGGATCGCGCAAGTAATATTATTAAAAAATACTGTCTAGATATAGAATGTATATATCTTGAAAGTAGCGCAGAAATATCGAAAATTACTGGATTAAATCAAGCTGTTACTCAAGGCATTGTTCTTGAGACAAAGCAGATAATTCAGCAGCATTGGAAAGATGTTATAGAGCAAAGAAAAAATAAAAATGGCAAAGATACGGTTGTTATACTAGATCAAGTGACAGATGTGCAAAATATAGGTACTATCATCAGAACTTCTCTTGCATTTTCTGTAGATACAATTTTTGTTATAGATCGTAATGCACCAAAGGAAAGTGGCGCACTTGTAAAGGCTGCATGTGGAGCGTTTGAGAATGTGTCCATGATATCTGTGCCAAATATAGTTCAAGTGATGATGAAATTACAAGATCTGAAATATTGGATTATTGGGCTTGATTCTGCTGCAAAAGAATCAATTTTAAGTAAAAATATGGAATTTGACAAAGTAGCGCTTGTATTTGGCTCAGAAGGTAAAGGAATGCGTCATTTAACAAGGGAGTGCTGTGACTTATTACTGAAAATCAACACTAGTGATGCAATGCAGAGTATAAATGTTGCATCTGCTGTATCCATTGCGCTTTACTCTAGATCAGCTGTAATGCATTAAGAATATTGTAAAAAATGAGAGGCAGGCGTCGCACTCAAGATCAAGAATCTCTTTTATCTATGTTTTAGTGTGAGCGCTCTTTTTGCAGTTATACTTTTTCTTCTTCCGATGCTTTATTTGTAGTTTTGCTATCTTCTTTTATTTTGGCTTCAATTTCATTGAATGTTGGAATAAAGGCCTCAGAGATATTGTTGCGTCCAAATTCTATTGCAAGCTGAGCAGAGTTGCTTCCTAAGTAAGCTAAAATAGTGCTTTTTATAACAAGGAGAAAATTCATCTCTTTATTATAAGTAGATTTAATGCGCTCAGCAACTGGGCCAACTATGCAATATGAAAGAAAGACACCAAGAAATGTTCCAACAAGCGCACTACCTATCATGCGCCCAAGTACTTCCGGTGGCTGATCAATACTAGACATTGTTTTAATTACTCCAAGTACAGCCGCTACAATTCCAAGCGCTGGCAACGCATCCGCAGTTACTTGAAGCGCGCTGGAGGATTTTAAGATAGATTTTTCTATGTTTTGCAGTCTATTTTCCATCATCTCCTCAATTTGATTTTGATCATCTAGATTTAATGATATAATTCGCATTGTATCACATATTAATGATACAACGATTTTATCTGATGCAATTTTTGGGTATTTTTGAAACAAAGCGCTGCTTTGAGGCGTCTCAATATCTTCTTCAATTGCCATCCATCCTTTTTGTTGAGCGAGTTTGAGTAGAGAATTGAGTAAGCAGAATAAATCTGTGTAGTCAGAGATCTTCCATTTTGAACCCTTCAGTATCATTGCGCAATCTTTCAATGCTGTTTTTGCAACGGATAATTTATTTGCAACAAGGAAAGATCCAATTGCAGCGCCACCTATCGTTGCTAGTTCAGATGGAAGTGCTGCAAGCACAACATCAATACTACCGCCATGCAGTATATAGGTGCCAAATATCATAAAAAGCGTGATGAGAAACCCAATAACTACCATATTTTAAACTTACTACTACTTTTTAATTAACAAATTATACAAGATATTTTTTACAATGATGATTCTAATGCTCAAAATTGCACTTGCAATATAAAATATATATAAACATATAAGCATTACTTTAAAATCATTATCTTGATTAATGGCAATGAAATTTAAGATAATGATTTATAAGTTTCATGAAATAGATTACATAGATATATGTAAGCAAAAAATATATAGATAAGCAATGGTCTAGCCTGTGATTTCTGCATATATAATTTCTGATTCTAGAATACATAGAATTGATTTAAATATAGAAGATAAAATTCCAGATGATGCAATCTGGATAGATCTTTGCATGCCAAGTCTTCCTGAAGAGCATAAGGTAGAGAATGATTTGGGCATTGAACTTCCAACGAAAGCAGAGATAGATAAAATAGAAGTAAGAAGTCCTTTTTATACGGATATAGAGCGTTGTTACATGACTATTACTGTGTCTCAAAATGCAATTCAATATAATGCGAGTAGTTCTGCCCTAACATTTATTTTAGATTATAAGCGCTTAATTACAATACGCTATACAGATATAGATTCTATAAGGCGCTTTACGGATCGTTCTTTAAGGCATTTGCATATTTTTAGTTCTCCATCAAGTATTATGATTAATATACTTGAAGCTCTTGTAAATAGTGATGCAGATACCTTAAGTGCAGCAGGTGATGAATTAGATAAATTACTACATGATATTTTTGATAAAAAGCACGGTACTGAGATTATATATGCTAATCAATATAATAATATAGTGCGCCAAATAGGTGGAATAGGGAACATTATATCAAAAAATAGAGAAAGCTTAGTAAGTATTAATAGAATACTAACTTATTTTAATCAAATAGAGGGAATACAATCTTTTAGTAAAAAAGAGCAGAAAATGCATATAAGGCGTTTAATACGTGAAGTGCATTCTTTAAATGATTATGCAAGTTTTCTTTCGCAGCGCAATAGTTTTTTACTAGATGCAACTCTTGGTATGATTTCTGTAGAGCAGAATATGATTATTAAGATTTTTACAGTTGCAGCAGCTGTATTTATGCCGCCTACTTTAATAGCTAGTATATATGGTATGAATTTTACTTATATGCCAGAGCTAAGTCTATGGTTTGGTTATCCGCTTATTTTATTGTTTATTATTATATCAGCTTTAATACCTTACTTTTTTTTCAAGAAAAAGAAATGGCTATAAAATTCTTAAATCTTTGTTTGTAGAGTAATAATGTTTTATTTGCATTGCAATGCTACTTTTGTCTAAAAAATTATTCATTTTATCTTGAAAGATCCATTTATATATTTCTGCATCTTCTATATTAAGTATTGCTTCGTACTCCATTAAATCCTCTATTGCAAAATCACAAAGATAGAGAGATGCAAAATTAGAGAATATAATATCAAGTTCTCTGAATCCTCTATTACAGCTCCTATATTGTAATTTTTTCCTTAAAGTGTTCATAATGTCAATTTTAAATTCTAATTCATCAGCAATTTCTTGCAATGATGGTGCGTGCTCTGTTATAATAATAAGTGCCTATTTATAGGCTATGGTGATAAATGAAATTTCGCAATAGATATTTTGGACCCGGGGGCGGTACCCGGCACCTCCACCTTAAAAAATTATGGGGGTGAATTAGCTTCGACAGGTATTG
>JAQCBG010000092.1 GCA_027621485.1 Pseudomonadota bacterium | reverse complement strand
CGACACGGCGCATTATCATCATATTATATGGATATAGTTTACTATAATATCAAATATCAAGATATTATATTTTTTAATGAAGTTTTTAATAATAAAATTTTAAGAATAAAAATGAATAACAAAGTAACAAAAGAAGAGGCGAGAAATGCAATACAGACATTACTGAGATGGATAGGAGAAAATCCTGGGAGAGAGGGTTTGCTTGAAACTCCAGATAGATTACTAAAAGGGTTTGAAGAGCATTTCGCTGGATATAATCAAGATCCTGATTTGATACTCAAAAAGTCTTTTGAAGAGACTGCAGGATACGATGATATAATATACTTAACTAATATAGAATTTCATTCTCATTGTGAGCATCATATTGCACCAATTATTGGTAAAGTACATATTGCTTATGCTGCAAAGAAAAGAGTAGTTGGAATAAGTAAACTTGCAAGAATTGTTAATGTATTTGCAAAGCGCTTACAGCTTCAAGAGAGAATGACATCTCAAATTGCAAATGCAATTCAAGATTCATTAGATACAAGGGGCGTTGCAGTTATAGTAGATGCTCATCATCACTGTATTTCTAAAAGGGGTGCGCGTAATGGCTCTGCTATTATGAGGACGAAAATTGCACTTGGTATATTTAAAGAGAAAAATTCTTTAATGACAGATTTCTTTGATGCAATAAATTCTCTTGGTAATTTCACTTTATAAAAGATTGATTGCAAAATTCATGACTAAAGATGTGTTTCAAAAGATATTGAAAATAGAATTGCATAAACTTCAAAGTGAAAAATTTGCATTAGCAAAACTTATAAAAGAAGAGACAGAGGCGCAAAATCAAATTGAAGAAATAGATAAAATAATTATTGAAGAGAGCGAGAAATTAATAGGTCATCAAGATGATATTGCGTTATTTTTATTTGAAAATTTTATCTCAAGTGCGCGCATTAAACAAAAGTTAAATCAAGATAAAATAAAGCAATTAAGATTCAAGATAGAAAATCAAAGAGAAATTGTGACTGCGCAAAAAATAGAAGTGAATAAATATGAATTTGCAATCGATAAGGAAAATGAAAAAGCAAGATATAAAGAGAATATTCAGGAAATTAATGCATTAGATAATTTTAATTCTGCATTGAAAAAACGAAGCTAAAATAAAGTCGTGCTAATGCTTTAAAAATGATGTGGTTTTATCTAAAAAAATATCTCCATAATTTACAACTTACTTGCTTTTTGTAAATCTTGAGTGTCGCCGCCATCTAGTGTAATAATAGATCCAGTAATGGAGCTTGAGGATAAAAGAAATTTTATTGCATTCAGTATATCTGTAATTTGAACTCTTTGCCTTAAAGCAGTCTTCTTAATTGCATCTTCAAAGCATTGCTTAGATTGCTCTTTAGATCTAATAACTCTACCAAGTGCTATGCCATTAATTCTAATTTTTGGCGCAAATCTCTTTGCGGAGATTTTTGTTGTATAAGCAAGCGCAGATTTACTTATAGAATATGAGAAAAAGTTACTTGGAAGTTTTTTATATACTTAGCTATCTAATATGTTTATGATATTTCCTTGCTGTTTTGTATTGTTTTTTACATAAGTATTATGCATTGCCTTTGAAAGAAATACTGGCGCTTCGAAATTGATCTTCATATGATGTTTGAGTGTTGTGTCGCAAAAATCTTCTGCAAAATCATTTTGAATAATTGCAGCATTATTAATTAGAAGATCTATCTTAGGTAATTTGTATACAATGCTTTCAATTTTTTTCTGCGTAATGTCTTGAAAATTTAATTTTAGTATTTTTACATCACAGTAGCGAGACAATCTTTTAACAAGAAATTTTTTTGTTGCTTCTGAAGAGTTATAATGTGCAATTATATTCCAGCTGAGCTTTGCAAAATGTTCTGCAATCAATATTCCTATTTTTGAAGTTGAGCCTGTTATTAATACTGTGGGCATACATAGGATTTTCTTAAGTTAATATTTGTTGAGTTGCTGCTTTAATTGTATTTGAAAGAAGCATTGCAACAGTCATTTGTCCAATACCACCTGGTACAGGACTTACAAAATCAGCAACTTTTAGCACTGAGTCAAAATTTACATCGCCAATCAATTTGCCGTTAATACGAGAAATTCCCACATCTATGACGCATGCGCCTGATTTCACCCAGGTTTCATCAATCATTTGAGGTTTTCCAGTTGCGGATATTATTATATCTGCATCTCTGCAGTCAATTTGTGGATTCTTTGAATGAGAATTTAATGCAATAACTGTGCAGCCTGCATTTATCAAAAGAGAGATCATAGGCTTTCCAACTATCCTAGATCTACCTAGGACTGCGGCTTTTTTGCCATGTAAATTATGCGCGAATAGTTTATTTAAAATATGCATTACCCCAAGAGGTGTACAGGGTATCAAGCATTCTTGATTGGTGTTTAGGAGCCCAACATTTTGAAAGTGAAAGCCATCTACATCTTTCTTTGGATGAATTTTATCTATAAAGGTGCGCTCATCCAGATGTTTTGGTAGTGGTAATTGAAGTAAAATTCCATGAATGCTGCTATTATCATTGAATTGATGAATGATTCTAGAGAGCTCATCTTCTTTTATATCATCAGATAAATGATAAGTTACTGCATCAATTCCCACTTCTTTTGAGCGTTTTTCTTTTTGCTTTACATAAGCGAGACTGGCTTCGTTATTTCCAACGAGTATGACTGCAAGTTTTGGCGTTATGCCGAATCTCTTTTTCATTGAAAGTGCTTTATGTTTTACATTTTCAAGAATAGCTTTCGCTTCATCTTTACAATTTAAAATCATAAAAATTGCCTTATAAAAAATACTCTTATGCTAACTTTATCTAAAATATCATTATACTATAATACCCCGCAAACATTTTTATTGATTAAAGAACTTATCTGTAAGCTATCAGAATTTCTTCGTCATTTATTTTATGTCTTATACCAGCTTCCTTTAAAAAAAGTAGACCTGCTGCAATTTTGTAGAAATCATGCTTTTTATATACACATGCATCCAGCTTACCATGAGCTAAATACGCAAGGCCAAGAGAGTGACATCCAAGTATTCTAGGTTCTAAAATGCGCTCTTTATTACAAAGATTCTCTATAGAATTACTTAAATCTATTGAGTCAATATCACATAAGAAAGTCTCTTTATGTCGATTATAAGAAGAAGCTTTAATTTTATGATTTCTATCATATGCATCAACAAAATAAGCTCCAATGCCAGATTTTGCCCAGTAAATTTCTTGTGTTCTTAAAGAATATATGACGCCAGCTATTATCTTATCATCTTTAATATTCTCATTCGTTTTTTTCATAAGAGAAA
>JAQCBG010000091.1 GCA_027621485.1 Pseudomonadota bacterium | reverse complement strand
TACATATATAGTTCATATAGTTTTCACATATGAATTTCTTGTGAATTCAAAAATTTAATAATTTTATTAATAGGGAAAGTGTATGGGTACAAATGTATCAGTGAACGCTAAAGCAGAAGCTGCTCTTGAATTGAATTCAAGACATCTAAAGCAATTAACTCAAACAAATAAAGATCTGGTAACTGGCCAAAGAAATAATCCAGCTTCAAATCCAGACAAAGATTTAATGGGAAAAAACTTTGCAGCTAGCGCAACTACAATTGCAAATAGATTAGATCTATTAACTCAAGCAGGAGGTGTTGCAAATTATGGTTATGCAGTTGCAAGTGAACTTTCAGATCAAATGGCAAGCCTTAGAAGTATTGTTGAAAAAGCTGGCAATCCATCTAATAGTGCAGATGCAAGAGAAGCTTTAGCTGCGCAGGCTGAGAAAACATTTGAATCTATTTATGAGATTACGCAAACAGAATTCAATGGCTCTAAACTCATTGATGGCTCTCTTGCAGGAGATCAAAATGTTCAAACAGATACAGTAGGTGTTGGAGATTCTAATAGTAGTGAAACTGCAAAACTTACAACAAGTCAGATTTTACCATCTGAAAAATATACGCTTGGAGATTTAAATATTGAAACTACAGCTCCAGGAACAGAGACATTTGAATACACCCCAGCTAAAAATGCGCATTACAAAGCTGATGATCTTAAATTAACATTTGCTGCTGGTACTGGTGCAACTGATGCAGTGAAGATTAAAATTGGCAATCAAACAGTTGCAATTCATACAACTGGAGCAGATAATAGCGGCATTGTAAGAACAGATGATTCAATTACGATTGCTAAAAATATGAAAGAGTCTGATACCACGACTAATATTACTGAAAATCTTGCAAAAGCATTACAAGAAACTTTTGCAGGTCATGATATTAAAGTCAGTGGGCCGGCAACAGGTCTTGAATTAACATTAAATTTTAATAATTCAGATGTAAATTCAATAACAGGCGGATCTAAAGCATATAGCTTTGTGCCTTCTGATAACGGCGCAACTCTTGCATCTTTTCAAATAGGTACCGCAACTCCAGATACTACAACAAAAACAGAAAAAGACGTTAATTTTGAAGCAACAGTTACAGCTGCACAAGCAGAACTATTAAAAATTACTGCTGGCGCAACAGATAAAGAAGCTGAAACTCTTGTGAAATTTTTAACGAATCCAAATGGAGTTAGCGCGGTTGATACGAACTCTAAACCAATTACAATTACAGCAGAGCGCGTTGCTGCATTTTCAAGATTTTCTGCATCTGTAAATTCTACAGATACAAAAAAAATAGATCTAGTATCTAGAAAAGAGGGCGAAACTACTAAATTTATAGATAGCGCAGGTAATAGCAGTTTTGCTGTATTTGACGCAAGTGCAAAAGGTGGTTCTCTTGCATCTAGTAATATTATTGCAGCAGGTAGCGTTTCTTCTGGCTCTATAGTAAAGCCTATTTCTGGTTCTTATGCATCATCTGCTTCTACAGCAATTGATATGGCGCTTATTGCAGATGGCGCAACTGTTGCAGTTGGTGGTAGAACGTTTACATTTAGGGAAAATGTTAAAGACCCTGTTACTGAAATAAAGCTTCCAGCTGGAAATAGCGCAAAAGCTTTAGAGAATATGGTAAATACACTAAATGATTCAACTGATCCTGCGATTTCTGGATTTAAATTTACTTTATATACAAGAAGCTCTGGTGGTTCTATCATAAAAGAAATTCAAATGGGTTCTCAAGGGCAATCTGAAGCTGTAAATGGCCAAAGCCTTGTGATTTCAAATGGAGCGATGACTCCAGCTACAATAAAGCTCTCTGGTGGCGCTTCATCTGGCATTGATACATCTGCGGTTACAAGTAATAAAGATTTCTATGGAACTATACAAGGCTTTACCGTATCACCTGAAGGCTCTGAGTTTTTAGTGAAGATAAAAGTTGGTGATTATACTTATTCAAGTAAAATTCAAAATTTGAATCTCTCTAATGACAAAACTCTATACATGTCTTCAAGTGATGAGAGAGGTGGGTATTTCATTTTGAATCTTGCT
The DNA here is from genome assembly GCA_027621485.1 of Pseudomonadota bacterium. GTDB lineage: Bacteria > Pseudomonadota > Alphaproteobacteria > Rickettsiales > Midichloriaceae > JAQCBG01. The sequence goes on along the minus strand of JAQCBG010000091.1, from coordinate 1,261 downwards.
GCAAATCCTAAAGATGAAACAGGAAACTTAATACTTGCTGGAAAAGAAGGTGCCGAACTTAGAGATGCATTTGCAACAGCTCTTGATAAGGCATTTTCTGGTATAATCTTTAAACAAAAAAGAGAAATTTCAAGTTTTCAACCAGAATCTGGCTCTAAGCTTGATGGTACTATGGCAGAGCTTGTATCTAAAAAATTTACAGATGATTTAAATATTGCATCTGTAACAGTTGATGTTGCAACAGCTTCAAAAGGCGCAGTTCTTACAATGCAAGATAGTATGGGTAGGGTTTATAAAAGTGGCGCTACAGATATTGGTCAATCACTTTTTGTTGGAAGTACTATTAAATTAGTGCAAGAAGGAGTCAATAGTGCAAATGCAGATGCTATTATCTTAACATTCTCTTCTGAGTTTGATATGAGTAATGCGGATGTTACTGCTTTATTGCAGAAGAATTTAAGTCATGCATTTAAAGCTGGATCTTCACCTCTAAAAGTGCAAGTTGGTAACAATAGCTACTTAGATATTAAGATTCCAGATTTATCATTCAAAACATTATTTGGGACAGATGATATAAAAGATCCTAATTTAGATGTATCTACAGTAGATGGTGCAAATGCTGTTCTTGAGTTAATTACTACTGCTCAATCACAAGCTTTGCTTCAAACTGGTAAACTTGCTGCAACTCTTGCATCTGTTGAAAGTACAGCTCGTACACTAGAGGCGCAAAAAAGCAGTGTATCTGATATGAGAGATTTATATTTAAATCAAGATAGACAAAAATCTGCAGAACTTTATGCGGAGATACAAAATATGATTGATCTTGATTTATATGGCCTTTCTCAAAACAGGATGATAAATCAGAAATTAATTCAAAATATTACAAGAGGTTAAATTTATAAAATTTTCCTTTAAGATCTGATAAGAGGCGCCTTTTTATATTGGCGCCTCAAGTTTTTCTGTGTAAAGAGTTAGAATTTGATTTCTAATGGAATGTAAAACTCATATCAAGCGATTATTTGATAAAGTTTAAGATTGAGAGTGCTTCTCGCAAGGATTATGATTTAATTATCTGTGGAATCTTCAGCAGATTCAGTTTCTTCTATAGATGCAGATGCGCTATTATGATTTTCTACATTGATGCGCTTTTCTTCCTCTGCTTTTCTGCGTTTATAATTTTCTATATATTCAGATGCCGCATTTAAGCTATAATACGTAAGTTCAGCAACATCCATACCATTGCTTGTTGCAATCTCGGCAA
>JAQCBG010000090.1 GCA_027621485.1 Pseudomonadota bacterium | reverse complement strand
ATACTTCAGTATTACTTCAAAAGCGCACAACTTTAATTATAATATTATATTAAATAAAACTTATATGCACTACTTACCCAATCAAATAGAAAAAAAATGGCAGAAATATTGGGAAGAAAAAAATTTATTTAATGCATCGAGACTTAAGCATCAGGAGAAGTATTATGTACTGAGTATGTTTCCTTACCCATCTGGAAGCATACATATGGGTCATATCAGAAACTATACAATAGGAGATGTGATTGCAAGATTTAAAATTGCGTCTGGATATAATGTTTTACATCCAATTGGATGGGATAGTTTTGGTCTGCCGGCAGAAAATGCAGCAATACAAAATCAAACTCATCCAAAAGACTGGACAATAAATAATATTGCACAAATGAAATTACAATTGAAACAATTTGGATTTTCATTTGATTGGTCGAGAGAATTAGTAACATGTGATCCTGAGTATTACAAACATGAACAGCTCTTTTTTATAAAGCTATATAATGCAGGATTAGCATATAGGGCAGAATCTGAGGTCAATTGGGACCCCGTAGATAAAACTGTGCTTGCAAATGAGCAAGTAATTAATGGAAGAGGTTGGAGATCTGGAGCCTTGATTCAGCAGAAAAAACTTAATCAGTGGTTTTTAAAAATTACTGCTTTTGCAGATCAATTGCTAGATGGCATCAAAGAATTAGAGCATTGGCCTAAAAAAGTTAGAACTATGCAAGAAAACTGGATATGTAAAACTGATGGTCTAGATATTACATTAGAAATTTTTGATACAGCATTGCATATTTGCGCATATACATCTAGGCCAGAATTAATATTTGCCGCAACTTTTATTACTATATCTAAAAATCATCCCATTTTACAGAATCTTCGATTTAACTTTGATGATTATGATAAAGCAAAGTCCATTGATTTAGGTCTTTACGCACTGCATCCTATAACAAAATCTAAGATGCCAATTTATATATCTGAATCTGCTACTTCAAGATATGGAAGTTTTGCTGTATTTGGGCATCCTGCACATAATATAGAAGATTTTGAATTTGCAATTGATCATAATATTCAAATAATTAATGTACTTAAATTTCAAGATGAAAATTTAAATCATAATCAAAAATTACCTATTGTGGATGGTGATGTATTGCAAAATTCTGATTTTTTAAATGATATGAATCTAGAATTTGCAAGATCAAAAGTAATAGATTATCTAAAAGATATTGCAAAAAAGGCTTCTTATTACAAATTAAGGGATTGGGGTGTGTCGCGGCAGAGGTATTGGGGCTGCCCTATACCAATAATATACTGCAAAAAATGCGGCACCTTACCTGTAGAAGAAGATGCGCTCCCCGTGATATTACCAGAAAATAAAGGTGATAAATTTCAATCAAATTGCATTGCAGAGAATGAAGAATGGAAAAATGTTAAATGCTCAAAATGCAAAGGCGATGCAATCAGAGAGACAGATACATTTGATACTTTTTTTGAGTCTTCTTGGTATTTCTTGCATTTTTGCGCAGAAAATAAAGATGAAATTTTAAAGACTGATGATCTAAAATATTGGATGCAGGTTGATCAATATATAGGTGGCGTTGAGCATGCAATACTACATTTACTTTATTCAAGATTTTTAATGTATGCACTTTCGTCTATTGATTATCCAATTCCTTATCAAGAACCCTTTAAGGCTCTGTTAACACAAGGCATGATCAATCATCAAACCTATAAAGATCAATTTGGTACATGGCTCTTTCCAAATGATGTAGAAAAGAAGGGTGATGATTATTTTAATATAAAAGATGGAAGCGCAGTGACAGTGTGTGGATTTGAAAAAATGAGTAAATCTAAAAAAAATGTTGTGACACCAAATGATATTGTAGAGAAATATGGAGCGGATACAATACGAATGTTTTTATTATCCGATTTGCCACCAAGTAGAGATTTTAATTGGTCTTCCGAGGGTCTTGAAGGGGTAAATCGTTACTTGCAAAAATTATTTAAGACTTGCATTGCCCTGAGAAATGCAACTGCAGATTCAAAAAATGACAAAAAAGATGATGAAGAAGCAATTAAGGTAATTCATAGAACTATAGATGCAGTAACTCAGTATATTTGTAGTCATAGCTTCAATAAAGCAATAGCAAAAATAAGAGAGTGTACGAATTTTATAGATGTAGCTAGTATTTCATATAATACTAAAATCAAAGTATTTAAATATATTATACAGTTAATTGCGCCAATTACTCCCCATATTGCAGAAGAGATGTGGAGTATTTTAGATGGTGAAGATTCTATATTAAAACAAAATTGGCCTACTATAAATCAAAGTGTCTTAGAGGATTTAAATGTTACGATTGTTGTGCAAGTTGATGGAAAAATAAGAGGGAAAATTGAGGTTCCAAAAGACAGCAATAAAGATTTTATAAGAGTAAAAGCAATGCAAGTTGATAATGTAAAAAATTTCTTAGATTGTATAGTTATAAAAAAGGTAATATATATACCAAATAAAATATTAAATATTGTCACAGAAAAATAGCGTATCATGCAATATATTAAATCACTTCTTTTATTCTGTTTTACGTTTTGTTTTTTTAATTTATCTCTATTATCAAATAAAAATACATATGCATTAGCAAATCCATCTAGACTTGGAGAGAGTGAATTAAAGCGTCATATCAATAATATAGACAATAGACTAGAGAAGCTTCAAAAATATACATATAATTTAGGCGCAGCTTATGAAAAACAAGTGAATGCAGAGCCTATAAAGCAGGGTATTGATTTTGATGGGTTCAATGATCAGTTCAGTATGTTGCGTCGTGACATGGAAAAGGTGCGTCATGAAGTATCTCAATTGCAAGAAAATATAAATAGCCTCTCCTCAGAAATGGAACAAAGATTAAATGATCTAGAGGAGCCAATGCAGCAAGAAAAAAATCATGCTCGCACAGTAAAAGCAATTGAGTCCCAGTTATCAGAAATTGGGGTAAAAAGTAAAGCTATAAAAGTAAAAAATCAAGAAGATACAAAAGTAAACGCATCTGCGATGAAAGCTAGCTTTGCTAAAGCTCTAAAATTAGCAAAAGAAGAAAAGATAGAGGGTGCAAAACATGCATTTAAAGAATTTATACAATTATATAATAAGAGTCCAATTGTTGGTGCGGCGTATTTTTGGCTTGGAGAAATTGCAACACAAGAGATGCAGTATGCAGAAGCTGCAAATAACTATTTACAAGGTTATAAAATCGGTATTAAGAGCGGAAGGGCGGCGGATAATTTATACAATTTAGCGCGTTCATTATTGAAGCTTGGTAAAGTAGATGCTGCATGTTTTGTAGTGAGTAGGATATATGATGAGTTTTCAGATCTAAATA
>JAQCBG010000089.1 GCA_027621485.1 Pseudomonadota bacterium | reverse complement strand
TTTGTATTGTCTATGTCTTTTTTATTAAATCAATGAAAAATCTCTAAAAATTTAGTATTACCAGATGCATAATCTGTAATTACTTTATATCTAATCATAGAGTTAATTTGATTTTCTATATAAGTATAATCTCTGCTACTAGTAAGGGCACAAGCTCTAATATATTTTAATGCAGAAACAACTTCCTCTAAAAGATTAGAATTTTGATCTTTATTAAGTTTAATACTCAATATATCTCTGCATATTGCATCAAAAACTTCATTATCGTTTTTCATAGAGCATTTAAGAAAAATTGCGCCATTTTCAGCGCTATTCATAAAAGCAATTGAAAAAGTCTTCAATGCATCATGCAGCATATCATCAATTTCATCTATATTTTTATTCATAAAAGATATTAGCAATGAATTTTAGAATTTTATGTATAATTATACAACATACAAAAGAACTTTAGTAAAAAGCATTAATATTAGCATCTTTAATACTTTGGGATATCTATGATTTTTTATTCAAGTTTCTTCTTTTTATTACTTGAGTTACTTGAGTTGCCTTTGAATATACTTGCTTAGCGCTTGCTGTAGCGGTTTGCTGCGCAACTATTGCGCTAGTCATTGCCGTTTGTCTTCCAAGGAAAATGCTCTGCTGCATAAATCCAGAAACAGTTGCATTTCTTATCGGTGAACCTGTAATAATTACAGATGCAATCATCGGCATTAAATCGCATAATGAATTAGCGGAAACGGTTATTATGAAGATTGCGATTCCCGCTCCAAATGACATTGCAAGAGAAGCAAAGCCACTACCAGATATATACGAATCATCTCCTTGATGAAGTGATGGCATGTATTTATAATAAGGTATCCAGCAATCATCATAAAGTGGTGTTAGTGAAATTCCTAAAAAACAATCCTTACATACTGTAAAGCTTAGCATAGATTGCAATATTCCTATTAAAAGATTTGTAAAGACAATTATTACGCAAAAAACCATTAAAGTTTGTATTGCAAAAGATATTAAGTATTTTGCCCAAGATTCAAAAATAGATTTTGTCATTTCAAACAGTGATAGCGGCACAAATATAGGCATGAGAATCAATAAAAAGCTTTGAGAGATGATTGTAAATAAATATGCAATGGTAGCTTTTGCTATCATAATTAAATAATATAGTACTGCTATCATAATACAAATTAATAATATAAAGCCAATTAGGCCGTTAAATATTAATGCGCTTATTTTTATCCAAACAGATCTACTAAATAATACGTGTAAAATTGAATCAAAATACCCAAATATTATCTCTGTATCAGTTAAAGATTGCTGTTCACTCATTGAGATAAAATTAGAAGAAGCTGCAGAAGCCATAAAGACTATTAAATCTCCAAAACCATCAATACAAAATGGAATTATATATGTAGATACTATATTCCAGCCACTTGGTGATATTACGGTAATCACTATTCCTATTTTAAGAAGTTTAAATAAGAATGTTTTGGCGGTAATTTCGATTAATCCCGCTGCCATTTGAAATCCCATAAATACAATATGCAGCATAAGCAATGCTTGCACAATACGTATAAAACGGGTGTTTTCCACAACTGCATGATAAATTTTATATACAACTCCACTCTTTACTACATCTCCAGAACTCCTACCTTCTCCAAGCATTGTATTTGAGACGCTATTAATAATACTACTTATAGGACCCGCAAATACTCCAAGTATTCTTTGCTCTTCCTTTTTTACAAATAGATTATATTGCCCATGAAGATTATATGGTTTTGTATATAATTCTTTTATTGCAGTTGATGCGCTTCCTGGTGGATCAATACGTTTTATTCGAAAAAATATCGAGCTTGTATCCTTATTTGTTATTTTAATGCCAGAATATAGATCATCTTTTATTATATCCTTCCATTCTGCTTCTGGGATATTTGGAATATTGCTATAAGAATCAACTTTAATATTTGTGTTATCTTCTTTATAAATTGCATATTGTAAATTTTCTCCATTTTCTTTTGGGCACCCACCCCAAGATATATTGACTTCATGGCCATGATAATTATCTGAGATTAAATTATTTCTTGTTCTAAAATGTCCAATTGCAAGTAGTGCTCTGTTTGGACTAAAGCCTTGAATATTGCCTATATAGCTATATCTTGGTGTACCAAATTTATCAATTTGCACGCATTTATCATCTGATGCAGAAGGAAAATCACCTTTGTCTCCTTCATCGCATCCACTTTTTACGCTAAGTTCTCTATTAAAATCTTCTACTCTACCCTGTAGATTCATAAATTTTACAAATGGCTCTGTTGATGGATCTTTTGGATTTCTTGCGCATTCTCCGCATATATCAATTCTATTGCCTCCAATATTAAAATCCGTACGATTTGGAGCGCGAATCATTAATGAGCTATTATTATTCATATACTCCATAAAATTCTGATAACATCCAATAGGGGGCGTTTTATCTTTGCCATCTGGATCTTTTATACAATGCACCATGTATTTTGAATCCATTATTTCTTTTCTTTGTTCATCAAATTTATACGCAAAATCACCATTCCAACTTATATTTAAATAATCTCCATCTGCTAAATATATTCCGGTATCGGTATATGTATTATTTCTGACACTCCAATTACATATTTGAGTTTTATTTGTATAAGCAAATTTTTTACTCCAAAGCTCTTTATTATTCATTGCTTTAAATGAATTATCATCCATTTTAGCAAGACAAGGATGATGCATTTTGTCTGGCCAATCTAAAGGTGGTGAGGTGCTATCATCCCATCTTTCAGAAATAATTTGATATTCTTTATTGTAAATATTTGGAAAAATTGGCAACAAACGTACAATTTTTTTGCCGCATAGGAACACCTTACTCTCCATTTGCTCTGATGATGCAACATTAATTTTAACAGTATCGCCACTTTTAACTACAAAGTTTGCGCGAACTGCGTTTTGCATAACATCTAAATTGCCGCAATGAGATTTAATTTTAGCTGGGCCTTGAAGAGTTTTAATATATTGTGTTTTGCCATCTGCATTTTGAGATGTTGATATTACGTAAAAAAATCCCTCAAAATATTCTCCTGATTGACACGCGCTCATGCAATCATTAATTACTCCATGATTTAATTCTGAGCCATTTTTATCTTTTCTTGAAAAAGCTTCGCACTCTTTTTTACATCGCATTTTACATATGCCATTAATTGGAAATACTGCAATAGCATCAGATTCAGCATCACCAAATTCATATCCTTTTATGCAATTATTATAAAAATCATTATATGCAAAACATAATTTTGCTAGAGAAAGAAAAATGCATATAAGTATGACATTAGAGATTCTTCTTTGCATTTATATTAATAT
>JAQCBG010000088.1 GCA_027621485.1 Pseudomonadota bacterium | reverse complement strand
CAAAGACTATATTGATAAAAGCCTACTTTGCTTAAATAATGATTTTGATAAAACTATCATATCATTTCTTAAGCAAGATTCTGGAAAATCAAATCTAGATTCTATAAGTAATGAAATAAAAAAACTTCAGACAATTGCACCTCTAGAATTGGATTCCAGTATTATACCTGATGATATATCACCCAATATACTCAAGTTTTATAAAAGAAAAATTATAAATGATACTCCAGAGCAAATTAGAGCAAAACCAGAATATATAAGGTATCCTCTAATGGTAATATTTTGTTATTTAAAGAGGCAAGAAGTAATAGATAATTTAGTGGATCATTTATGTAATCTAGTTCATAAGATTAAGAAAAAAGGACAAAAAGTAGAAAATTCACTAAATAACCAAATAGGAAAATTAAGCCATGGTCTAGATGCTTTATACAGAATGGCTAAAGTAGCTTATGACCAACCAGAAGATAAAATCAAGAATGCCATTTATCCGGTTGTTCCAAGAGGTCAACTGGAGAAATTACTCAAAATCAGACATATACAGAAAAATATGAAGGATAATGTACATAAGACATTGATGAGGAGTTATTCTGGCTACTATAAAAAACAAATTTTTGAAATTCTTAATTCCATTGAATTTATATCAAATAATCAAGAGATATTAGAAGCCCTGATATTAATTAAAAAATATGCAAGTAGCAAATGTGAGTATTATCCCGTAGAGGAACCAGTAATAGTAGATAATTTACTCACTAAAGCAGATAAAGAATTTGTATATGGAGCAGGCAATAAAAAAGGTTTGGTCAAAAGAAAAGATTACGAATATTTTATACTTAAGCTACTTAGAGACAAACTTAAAAATAAAGAAATATGGATCGATGATTCTTTTAAATATAAGGATCCAGCTACAGATTTACCCAAAGATTTTGATGAAAATAAAGAATTTTATTATAACTTGCTCAATCAACCAATATTATTTGAAGAAACTGAAGATTTTTTAAAGAAAAATCTCAATTCTGCAGCAAGTAATTTAGATAACACCATTAAGCAAAATCCTCATGTAAAAATTACAAAGCGTAACGATAAACCTTGGATTAAACTATCCCCGCTTCAGCCACAACCAGAACCTTTAAACCTGGAAAAAATAAAAGAAATTATAAATAAACATTGGGGTTCACTTAGTTTACTTGACGTTCTTAAAGAAGTTGATTTAAGAGAGGGTTTTACAGCATCATTTACAAGCTCTGGCAATAGAGAGATTTTAACCAAAGAAGAAATTCAAAAGAGGCTAATTTTATGTTTGTTTGCTATTGGTACTAATACTGGACTTACTCGTATTTCATCTGGTTCTGTTAATAATGTTACTTTAGAGGAATTGAAATATATTAAACGTAAATTTATAAACCAAGATGATTTACGTGAAGCTATAACAAAAGTAGTAAATGCTGTATTTAGTATTAGAGATGCATCAATATGGGGAGAAGCTACAACTGCATGCGCGTCAGATTCTAGAAAATTCATTTCCTGGGATCAAAATTTAATGAGTGAGTGGCATGCAAGATATAAGGGGCCTGGAGTAATGATATATTGGCATGTAAGCAATCAATCTATATGTATTTACTCCCAATTAAAAACCTGCTCCTCATCTGAAGTGGCATCAATGCTTCAAGGAATTGTCAGTCAAAGCAGTGATATGCTTATAGAATCTCAATATGTAGATAGCCATGGTAAAAGCGAACTTGGTTTCGCGATTTCTTATTTACTTGGATTTAAATTATTACCACGATATGCAGATATAGGCACTCAAAAGATATATCTTCCAAGTAAGGATTATAAATGTAAGAATATAAAAGATATAACGACAAGAGCAATAAATTGGGATCTGATTAGAGAGCATTATGACACTCTGATAAAATATGTTGTAGGTATAAAAATAGGTACAGTTACAGCTGAATCTATTATCAGGCAATTTTCAAGATCAAACTTTCAAAACCCTATATTCAAGGCATTTACTGAGTTAGGCAAGGCCATAAAATCTATCTTTTTGTGTAGGTACCTAAGCTCTATAGAGCTTAGGCAAGAGATTCATTCAGGGCTTAATATCGTAGAAAATTGGAATAGCCTAAATGATTTTATTTTTTACGGAAAAAAGAGCGAAATCGCCTCAAATAGTCATGATGAACAAGAATATTCAATGTTATGCCTTCATTTAATTCAGGTTTGTTTGGCTTATATTAATACCTTGTTGATACAAGAAGTATTGGCAAATAACGATAATACTATCATATTAACCTTTGAAGATAGAAGAGGTATAACTCCTCTATTTCATAGTCATATTAATCCTTATGGAATATTTGAACTAGATATGAATAAAAGGATTCTGGTGAGCGGAGATTATGTATGAGGAGCCCTACTGACCAAATAGTAAAAAAGATTACAAAGATTCTACGCGATGAAAGACCCGATTACATATATTTACGTGATTTATTTAAAAAAATCAGATCAGAACTCGATATAGAGGTAGGTACAAAAGAAAAACACCTTCCATATGTGCCAACAGAAGAAGAAATGAGAAATTATTACGAAGCTGTTTGGAAGTCTCACGAAATGAAACATATGGTTCTTATAAAAGTGCTTTTATATACTGGGGTTAGAGTGCAGGAGCTCGTAAATATAAAGCTTCAAGATATTGATTTTGATTCGTGCCAAATCAGAATCAATATGGGGAAAGGGAGTAAGGACAGGATTGTACCATTTCCTATAAGTTTCCGCGAAACCCTAATGTTATACGCAAAACATGAGAAAACGAGTGGAGCGGTGTATTTATTTGAATCTAACCGCAAGAAAGCCTTTACAACACGCGGAGTTAGAAAAATCCTTGCTAATTATGCAAAGAAAGCAAAAATGGAAAGATCATTGTCTCCACATAAATTAAGGCATTTCCTCTTTACTTGGCTAAAAAAACAAGGAATAGATGACGCATTAATACAACCTTATTCGGGTCACGAAACAAGGAAATCTTTAGAAATATATTCAAAATTATCACTTGCTGATTCTAGAGGGGCATATGATGCAGCTATTGATAAATTTCCAATAAAGTGATAACTACAAAAATAAAAAAGGAACGAATTTCCACAAAAATGGGTCTACCGTCACCGGTAGCCGACTTGCCTTAGAAAAAATAGTATATCACCAGATGATTTTAAAACTTGCAGCTCAGCATAGCGTTTCTGCTCTTTTTTGGAGGCAAATTTTATTCCATCATATTCACACGGCTTGGCTTTGAATTTGTGACGTAGCATTATAAATAGCATATAACTTAACTGCTATTATACCACATCTAAAATTTGTTGAGATTGAGGTTATGCGGTTTATTCTACAGCCTACTAAAATGGAATCAAGAA
>JAQCBG010000087.1 GCA_027621485.1 Pseudomonadota bacterium | reverse complement strand
AGGATTTAAATTTTCTATCTCTACTTGCGATCAAAATGCATTTGAAATTGGTAAGAATTTAGCTGTTACTCCAGGAAGTGTGATTTTTCAGAATAAAATAATGCAAATTATTCAATACGCACCTCAAACAAAAAAAACTTATTCCATTCCTCTTTTGATAGTAACGGCATGGATTAATAAATATTATATTTTAGATTTGCAAAAGAAAAATTCCATGGTGAATTATCTTGTAGAGCTTGGTTATACCGTCTTTATTATCTCTTGGAATAATCCACAAAAAGAAGATGCTGCAACAAGCTTTGAAGATTATGCAATGCAAGGAGTTTTGGAGGCAATAAAGCAAGTGAAGCTTCGCACTAATGCTGAAAAAATAAATTGCGTTGGGTATTGTTTAGGAGGAACTCTACTTGCCGCATCATGCGCATATTTAAAATCTATCTCAGATCATTCTATAAATTCAATGACATTTTTAGCGACATTAGTAGATTTTGAAGATGCTGGTGATATATCTTTATTTATAGATGAGGCACAAATTGCAAACATAGAGCGTCTAATGGAAAAAGACGGTTATTTAGATGGGTATTATATGTCTTTTGCATTTAAGATGTTGCAATCTGAAGATATGATTTGGAGTTATTACATTAATAACTACTTACTTGGAAAAACTCCTCCTGCGTTTGATATATTATATTGGAATGAAGATTATACAAGGTTGCCAGCAAAGATGCATTCTTATTATTTGCGCAATATGTATTTAGATAATAATCTTGTAAAGCAAAACAAATTAGAGATTTCAAATATATCTATAGATTTAAAATCCATAGATTGTCCAACTTATATAGTTGGCGCTAAAAAAGATCATATAACACCCTGGAAATCAGTATATAAAGCAATGAATATATATCAGGGTGAAAATAAATTTATACTCTCGGGCTCAGGTCATATTGCTGGCATTGTTAATCATCCATCTAGGCAGAAATATGAATATTTTGAATGTGAATCAGATAATGTAGATACATGGCTTGAGAATGCAAAGATTCATAAGGGTTCTTGGTGGCCTAATTGGCATGAGTGGCTAAAATGTAAATCTGGTAAAAAAATAGACGCAAAAGAGATTGATCAGTCAATAGAAGATGCTCCTGGCGCATATGTTTTTATAAAATAAAACACTATTTAAGGTGCTACTTGATGATTCTATTGCAATAAATTTTTTTGTAATAATCAATCATAAATATGTATAAATTAATGCATTAAGTAAATTTATGAAGAAAAAACTTATATTCTATTGATCTTGTATAAAAATTAAGATTATCTTATGATGACCTCCTTCGGTAAAGTTGATAATCTTAAGGTTTATGGCAGGTACTGCAATAGCAAATATTATAAATGAAATAAAACTAATGCGGCATTTTAGTGTCTCAGGTAGAGTTATTGCTGTTGAAGAGATGTTTATAAAGGCTGAAGGGCTGTCTTCTTATGTTTGTATAGGGACGCATTGCAACATTCATACCTTAGATGGTAAAAAATGTATCGCAGAAGTTGTTGCGATGAATGATTCAATTTGTACTCTTATGCCTTTTGGAGATGTAAATGGTGTTTACTTATATGCAAAAGTAGAAGTTGGGCAATCTATTCATAAATCTATCTATCCTCATGAAAATTGGAGAGGGCGCATTATAAATGGTCTTGGTATGCCCATTGACAATAAAGGGCCACTTCCAATTGGAAGCAGAGGTTATGAAATTTTTGCAAAATCATTACCAGCAAATTCAAGGGATAGAGTAAAGATTAAAATGGATTCTGGTATTAGAGCTCTAAATACATTTATTACATGTTGTTTTGGGCAGCGACTTGGTATTTTTTCTGGTTCTGGAGTTGGAAAATCTACGATGTTCTCAATGCTTGCAAAATTTTCCAATGCAGATGTTAAGGTTATAGGCTTAATTGGAGAGCGCAGCAGAGAAGTAAGGGAATTTATAGAAGATTATCTCGGAGAAGATGGTCTTGAGCAATCTATCGTGATTGTTGCAACTGCAGATGAGCCGGCCCTCATCAGAAGACAAGCAGCATACCTTACAATGACTATTGCGGAATTTTTTAGAGATCTTGGAAAGAATGTACTTTGCATGATAGATAATATTACAAGATTTGCAATGGCGCAGCGCGAAATAGGGCTTACAGCAGGCGAACCTACAATAACAAGAGGATACACTCCAAGTGTATTTACTCACTTACCAAAACTTCTTGAGCGGGCTGGCCCTGGACTTGTTGGAAGTGGCTCTATTACCGCGTTCTTTAATACTCTTGTTGAGGGAGACGATTATAACGAACCAATTACGGATGCAGTAAGGGGAATATTAGATGGTCATATTATATTGAACAGAAAAATTGCAGAAAAAAACATATATCCAGCCATAGATATATTATCTAGTATTTCTCGCATGATGCCATCTTGTAACACTGAAGAAGAGATGAAAATCATCAATAAAGCAAAGTATTTTTTAAGTATTTACGATGAAATGGAAGATATGATACGCATAGGTGCTTACAAAGTAGGTAGTAATGAAGAAGTAGATCTTGCGATACAATATCATAAAAATTTAAATCAATTTATATCGCAAAAAAGTAATGAGAGGGAGAATATTAAGTCTTCTTATGCAAAGCTTGCAAAAGCAATTCATTATATGCCTTAGTGTTTTAATTGCATGCAATGCAGTTGCTAAAAGCTCATCATTAGAATATGATACTCAGATCCGCAGCATAAGTAGTAAGCTTAGATGTCTTGTATGTAATGGAAGTCCAGTTAGCGAATCAAATACAGTATTTGCAAGCGGTATAAAGGCAATAATTAAAGAAAAATTAGAGGCTGGGTTCTCTGAAGATAAAATTATTAATTATATTGTATCTATATATGGGCCAGAAATTCTATTTGAGCCAGAAATAAAAAAAAGCACATATATTCTTTGGTTTTTGCCTTTGATATTACTTGCGCTATGCATGTTTTTTTTATTAAAAAAATATATAGTCAATAATTTATAATGGTTTATAAAGTTTCAGTGCTTAGAGAAGAGAATTTTAGCTAAATTAATGAGCCCTACATTACCACAAATAGGAAATTTATTTCTTTATATAGCTCTTTGTGGGTCTGTGATATCTTTTATGACGTTATTATTTTCATTAATAAAGGCGCAAAAGCATTTGGTATTTGACAAAGAGTTGCTAAGAGCGCATAGCTTTGTATCTGGCATTGTAACAAAATCCTGGATTATAATATTTCTCAGTACCTTTACATCTTTATTATGTTTAATTTTTTGCTATATAAATTCTGATTTCTCGGTTTTTAATGTTGTACAAAACTCACATTTAAATCAGCCACTTATATATAAAATCACTGCCTCATGGGG
>JAQCBG010000086.1 GCA_027621485.1 Pseudomonadota bacterium | reverse complement strand
GGCTTGGTGATAATTGCCCACGAAAATATGCTTTCATTTCATGACGCCTAATATTCAGGCGATCGCACATAGCTTTCAAAGAAAACCTAAAATCATCTATTAATTTATAGGAATTTATATGTTTTATGCAACGATTTTTATCGTATTTTTTAGATTATTTAAATGATCATTTTAATCAAATAATAACACCTTTTTTATCAATGACTTTCATCGAAAGATAAAAAATATGGAAAATTTATAGTTGCATTTAACTCTGGATAACCAATTTCTTATTTGCAATTAATTCTGGATAACAAAATTATACTAGCTGGTAGAGCGACCAGTCTCCTGAGTCGCCCCCCATTTAGAACCGCATCGTGCCCTATTAAGGCAATGGGCTCAAGATATAACCATTAAGTGACTTTTCATTTCTTATCAACACATAATTTATGATAGATTTGGACTCTTGGTAGTGGGTTCTTCTCAATAAATTTATTGAACTTTACCCAGTCAAATGATTTTCTCTGGCTCCGACGATTCAACCATTTAAACATTATTTTTACCGCTCTTTGAACAAAATCTCTTACCGCATTAATGTTGAAAGATACTCCGTAATATTGGATGTGTCCTCTAATTTTGCTGCAAAATAATTTCCACAGAATAGGTAATTTATGTTTATCTTTCATCTCCTTGCACCATTCTTTCACTTTAACCAGTTTTCCCCTGATTCTTTTACCACAGCTTTTCACTTTTGGGACAATATTTCCCTTTTTGGATTTGCCTAGGTAAAATGTAAATCCTAGAAAATCAAAACTCTCTTGCTTTATTCCCCGGTATTTTCCTTTCTTTGAGAAATTAACAATTTTTGTCTTTTCCTCATTAAGTTTAAGGTTATATTTCTCCAGTCTTTTGCTAAGCGCTACTCTGATCTTCTCGGCATCAACCTTGTATCTGCAGCACACAACACTGTCGTCGCCATATCTAAAGTAAGATATAGCTCCTTTGCAATGCTTCTTAACTGTATTTTCAATCCATTCGTCTAGTACATAATGTGCAAATATATTAGATAAAATAGGGCTAGCTATACTGCCTTGCACCACTCCTTCTTCTGATATCTGCAATTCTCCTTCTGATAATATTCCAGCTTTAAACATCCGAACAATATAGCGCAGAAGCCTGCTATCTCCTATTTTGTCCTTGAGAATGCCAAGTAGAATATTGCGATCGATAGTTCCGAAAAAAATCGGCTAAGTCTATGTCAATTATGGTTTCTACTTCATGAGCCATCAAATGTTGCTCTAAAGCCCTAATAGCATCGTGACAACCTCTCCCTGGTCTAAATCCATATGAGGATTCCAGAAATATTGGTTCATATATGCTTTCTAACACTTTATGCATCATCTTTTGTACGATCTTATCTTCGAAATTGCTGATCCCAAGAGTTCTGGTTTTGCCAGGGGAACCTATTTTTGGTATTTTTACCTCTCTTACGTTTCCTGGTTTGTACGACATACTCTTTAGATTTTTCACAAATCCTGCGATATTTTCTTGAAGATTTTCACCATATTCTGCTTTAGATACATTGTCTAATCCAAGAGCTCTCTTTCCATCCAACTCTTGATAACAGAGTTTTAATGATTCTTCATTAAATAAGTGCATGAGATTATCAAATTTCTTGCTCTTATCCAACGAGGATAGCCACTTTATTCTTTTTAGTTTTGTATCTGTTAATTCCTGATTATCTGTTGTAACCATAACATTTCTCCTTAAAGATTGATTATACCTAGAATCCTTCGCTCCATGGACATTACTCCACTTCATCACTACTATGATTCATCTGACTTCCTGTGTTCCATTTCAGCTTCCTCGCTTTTATACTTGTAAGCCAATACTCCAATTGGAGAAAACACTGGATCTCCCACGTTCATATATAAACTTTTATTGCATGCCATGCTCTAAGACCCCGGAGGCCTTATCCTTTCCTACCTATATTTACGGGAAGGATAATGTTGCATTCTTGAAATGCGAATCAATCTGCATCCTCTCATCGAATTTAACGAGGCTCAATCACTTCAGTTTTCACTTATGGCCTACAATATTTCTGTCTACGCTTAACCCTAAATGCATTACTACATTGGGCCCAAGACTCGATACTCAATGTGCTAGGCAACACTTTTGAGGTTGATCTTTCATCAACTAGCTTACATACGCTTCGTGGCGCACCGCATTTATTCCTGGACAAAAATATTTCATATTCTCATTTATTCCTGGACAAAAAATTGCTACGATTGCAGAATTTTGTTTTTATTAAAGCTGGACGTTACAAATAAGATACTAATATGAATTTATTTATCTTGGCAAGTATTTTAAAGAAGCAAATTTATTTATATATCTTGGAAATTATTTTAAACAATAGAGCTCTTAATAGAATCAATATCACTAACTAGTTGCTCATTTTTTTTGATGCAGATATCTAATTTCTTCAAATAATATAAAATAGTGGAATGATCTCTATCTCCTATCTTTTCTCCTATAATCTTAAGGCTTTCTGTTGTCATTTCTTTAGCTAGATATGCTATAATCTGTCTTCCTATAACTAGCTTCTGTGTTCTTTTTTTTGATGCAATGTCAGATAATGATATTTTGTAATATTTTGCAACTGCATTTATTATAGATGATATTGTAACTTTCTTTACATTGCTTTTTATATAACTCTGGATGTACTTACACATATTATCGCTTGTTGCTTTCTTCCCAGATATACTTAAGTAAGTTTTAAGATTGTTTAATCCTGCTTCTAACTCCCTAACACTTGTTGTAACTTTATCCGCTATCATCTTTAGGATATTTTCTTCAAATCTAATATCATTAGTTTTGTTATAGTTGCTCAATATCTTTAAACGTAATTCATAATCACATGGCTCAATATAAATAGTGTTACTTGATCTAAGTATTGATTTTGTGCGTTCATCATTAAGCTCAAGCATATGACATGGCACACTAGATGCAATAACTATCTTTTTACCAGATTCAATGAGTGAATTAAGTATTAGCGCAAATTCCCTTTGTGTACTTTCCTTGCCACATATAAATTGTAAATCATCTATTAAAAAGATATCCACTTCTTTGATTTTATCTCTTAAACTAAAAAGAGTATTGTTTTTAACTGCTCTGACAAAATTGTGCATAAATCTTTCTGCACTTAAATAACCTACTTGGCATTTACGAAAGCTACCAGAAGTGTCTTTTTTGTTTTCAGCTTTCTCATTGCAGTTATTTACCTCATTTGCTATTGATTGTAATAAATGAGTCTTCCCCATTCCAACATGAGAATGGATATAAAATACATTGTTGTGATTATAATCTATATTTTGTAAGGCAATATCTTTAGTAATTTTATATGCAACAATATTAGACTCTCCAGTTACATAATTATCAAAAGTAAATTT
>JAQCBG010000085.1 GCA_027621485.1 Pseudomonadota bacterium | reverse complement strand
AAGTTGCGGCAATAAAAAATTTTCAAAGCACGATGCAAAATCTATAAGAATAATTTTTGCAGTACATTTGTATATTTTTGTATATTTTGAAATTTCAATTTTCTCTATGTAATTTATTCAGATTTTTCTTGATTTCTTATTTTAAATGATTTTATTCGATATTATATACTTTCGAATTGTAGATTATTTTTGTTTAGTTGCGTTATTATTCCATTTTTTATATCAAAATTCCATATCAGTATATCAAGCTGTGATGCGTTATACCTATTTTTTATGTGATCGAAAGTTATGAGATTTTTATATGAATTTATTAAAGAGTGCTCCCCGCATTTGTCAAAAATCTCTTCTTCGGTAAGATTACTATATTTATATTTGGCTTTTGCTTCTTTGCATGATTTTTCTGCAATACTCATCCATTTTTTGATATAACTTTCAGAGGGAATGCCTTGATATTGATTTGCAGCAACTTTTATACCGCCGCAGTTTGTATGTCCAAGTACAATAATAAGTTTTATTTGCAGAAAACATATTCCATACTCCAAAGCAGCACTGACTCCGTGATATACGTTAGTATCAGAGCATAGATTATCTTTTATAGATGGTGGTACTAAATTTGCAATACTTCTTATGGTAAATAAATCACCTGGATTGCAATTTAATATTATAGATGGCTCAACTCTTGAATCAGAGCAAGATATCACGAGCGCTTTTGGAGATTGACCTTCTGTGGCAAGATTATGATATAATGATCTATTCTTAATAAAGTGCTCATTATAAAAATTTTTATACCCATTAATTAGCCAAGACATTTTTATGAAAGTGAAATAATGATTTTATAAAAATTACAACAATACAACAATTATATTCATTATTCTTCTTAAAGAATAAGAAATATCTTAATTACAAAATACGTTTCAGTAAGTTTACTTTATCAATAATGAGATATTTCAAAAATACACAAAAATGAAGTATTATAAGTATACTCATGAAAATTGCAAAAAAGAAATGCATCTTTGCAAATAATGCAATATTTTCCAAATTTGTGCCTAATAAATTTGGTAACTGTATGCCAAAGAAATTAGGTGTTTTTCCAGACGCACAAGACATAAAATAACCAGTCATTGGCAACATAATCATACCAGTATACATTCCAAGTGGCATAATAATTTTAGCAGAGAATGTACTGAGTTTACTTAAATTATCTGGCATTTTTGGAAATGTAGAAAGTAGTCTAATAAACAGCCTAAATAATACTAAGAAGAGTGCTATAATGCCGATGTTTTTATGTAATCTAAAGAGTTCAGAAATATTATGAGCTTCAGCAAAATACCTCATATAAAAACCAAGTATTAGCATGGAAATTATAATAAGTGCTAAAAGTAAATGCAGAGTTCTGATTGTAATATTGTATTTCATATTTTTCTTTTATTGATGAATATTTATTGGACTTTTCAGCATACAAAGTTATATAAGAGTGCACTATTAATTTTTAAAATAAACATAATCAATCATCATACGAAATATTTGTTTTTCATATGATTCATTCTTTTGTATTTCAAGGAATATTATGCGCAATGCTCTATATGTTTTTTTAATTGAGATATTTGTATTTAATACATAGCGCCCAAGATGCAAGTTTTTGTTTATTTTTTATAAGTTTATTTAAGTAAGTATATAAATATGGAATTTCGTAACGTTGCTGTTATTGCGCATGTTGATCATGGCAAAACTACATTAATAGACAATATGATTAAACAAAGCGGTCTTTTGCGGCAAAATCAACAAATAGCAGAGCGCGCTATGGATTCTGGAGAACTTGAGAGAGAGCGTGGAATTACAATACTTGCAAAATGCACATCTATTGAGTATCAAGGCATAAAAATTAATATCTTAGACAC
The DNA here is from genome assembly GCA_027621485.1 of Pseudomonadota bacterium. Classification (GTDB taxonomy): domain Bacteria; phylum Pseudomonadota; class Alphaproteobacteria; order Rickettsiales; family Midichloriaceae; genus JAQCBG01. The sequence continues at coordinate 1,564 of JAQCBG010000085.1, read as the reverse complement.
CCCGGGTCATGCTGACTTTGGTGGTGAGGTCGAGAGAGTGCTTTCTATGGTTGACGGTGTGATTCTCTTGGTAGATGCCGCAGAAGGCCCAAAACCACAAACGAAATTTGTGCTTTCTAAGGCATTAAAAGCCGGTTTAAAGCTTATTGTTGTGATCAATAAAATAGATAAGCCAGATAGTAGGCCAGCTGTGGTGCTTGATGCAATTTTTGATTTATGTGTTCTTCTTGGTGCAAGTGATGAGCAGCTTGATTTCCAAGTATTGTATGCATCTGGAAGATCTGGCTGGGCTACTTTAGATCAAAATACTACTGGAGGTGGAGATTTAAAGCCTTTATTTCATACCATAGTTAAATTCATTCCAAAGCCAAATGTAGAAGAAGGTAAGTCTTTTTCTATGCTATCTAGTTTGCTTTCTTCAGATAATTATGTTGGTCGTATACTTATTGGGAAAATCTATAGTGGCAATATTTCTGTTGGTACTTTAGTGCATTCTTTAAATGTAGATGGAGAAATTATAGAAAGAGTGAAGCTTACCAAGCTATTTGCGTTTTCTGGTGTTGAAAAAATTGCCATAGATAGCGCTACAGCAGGTGATATTATAGCTATTGCTGGCGTTGAGAAAACCTCTGTTTCAGATACAGTATGTGATACTACACTCTTATCTCCGATTCCAGCTTATAAGATAGACCCTCCAACTATGTCTATTACAATAAGAGTAAATAATTCACCTTTAGCTGGACTTGATGGAAAAAAATTAACATCTAGAGTAATTGCAGAGCGTCTTGAGAAAGAAGCGGAGTCTAATATATCCATTACACTTAGTGTTGCAAGTGACGGTGAGATGTTTGAAGTTGGCGGGAGAGGAGAGTTGCAGCTTGGTATTTTATTTGAGACTATGCGAAGAGAAGGTTTTGAATTTTCAATATCAAAGCCAAAGGTTTTATTTAAAGAAGATGAGAATGGAAAGCGTATAGAGCCAGTAGAGGAGGTAATTATTGAGGTAGATGAAGAATATAATGGTGAGATTATATCAGAAATTTCCAAGAGAAAAGGTGAGATGATTGATATGGAAAATACAGATTCTGGGAAAGTCAAAATGATATTTAATGTTCCAACAAGAGGTATGGTTGGATACCAAAGTAAATTTAGGAATGATACTCGTGGTACAGGAATAATGAACCGTTCTTTTATTTCTTATGAGCCTTTTAAAGGAGAGATTGAATGTGTAAAAAATGGCGCATTAATTTCTAACTCAAAGGGCGTTACTACAGCTTACGCTCTCTCTAGTCTCGAAGATAGAGGTGTTTTATTTGTTGGCGCTAAAGAAGATGTATATGAAGGAATGGTAATTGGTATTCATAGCAGAGAAAATGATCTTGAAGTGAACCCTGTGCGAGGTAAGCAACTAACTAATATGAGGGCTTCTGGCACAGATGAGCAAATAAAACTTACGCCGCATAAAAAACTTAATATAGAAGAAGCAATAGGCGTTGTCAAAGAAGATGAATTTATAGAGATAACACCAAATTATATGCGTATAAGAAAAAGATTCTTATCTGCA
>JAQCBG010000084.1 GCA_027621485.1 Pseudomonadota bacterium | reverse complement strand
ATCAACTAATAATTACTATGATATTAACAAATTAACTGAAGGTTTCAATAGATTAAATCTACATCATCAAACATCCTTTAAAGATAAAATCTTTAGCTCATTTGAATTAGGTAACTATGGCAATTACCAAGAATTACAAACATACTTGCTAACCCCATTTTTAAAATGGTCTAGCGCATCGCAATTTAAAACTTTAGATGAGCAACTTCAATCACTTAAAGTATTAGGGTTTGAAAGACAGTATGATGTTTACAGTATGAAAGATTTTCTAAAAGAGCATAGTCACGAACTAGAATATAAAGGCAATAAAGGATATCAAGATTATTCTGGTTATACATATCCTATATCAAGAGAATTTAGAAAAACTGAAGAATACGATCATTATTCTAGTCATAACTATCGTGTGCATAGAGAATTTAAAAATTTTAATCCACCTATGGATACCGGGGGTCACTGGGAAACAAGTTTCTATGGAAGGCATGGGGGGAAAGCTAGATATATCTCTAAAACTGGTGGCTTTACTATGGAGATGGGTTATGGTCGTCCCGTAGGAGTAGCATTAAGTGAAGAAGGTATAGATTTAATAAAATACGAAGCTTCTTCTATATTTTTTGATATAGATGGAGATGGATATAAAGAAAATACGGCATGGGTATCCAACAAGAATGCGATACTGGCATATGATTATAATGATAGCGGTGTGGTAGATGAGGCTAAAAAAATAGTATTAACAGAATGGGCTAAGGAAAGTAAAACAGATTTAGAAGCGCTAAAAAAAGCCTTTGATAGTAATAATGATAATATATTTGATAAAAAAGATACGGAATTTAGTAAGTTCTTTCTTTGGCAGGATTATAACCAGAATGGGGTGTCGGAAGAAAATGAGCTTAAAAGGCTTACAGATGCAGGGCTCATATCTATTAACCTAAATATAGTATCTGAAGGTAATCAAGATAAAAATGAGCAAGGTATTTTAGGAACGTCAGATATACTTTGGAAAGATGGTAAAATAACTAAAGCGTATGATTTAATATTCAAGCATAGTTTATTAGGAATTAAAGCAGAGCAAATAAATTCAGACGTTATAATTAATTATATAGAAAAAAGTGAGAAACTAAAATTCTTTATCCCTGAAGGAGGAGAGGAAAATGTAAACTTTAATTCTCAAGAGAATGATTACGATGTAATATTGGGAACTATATATAATGATATTATTAATACCTCTCAAAACAAAGGTGTTTTAGTGGATGCAGGAGATGGGGATGATATAATAAAAATAACATCAGGCAATAATTGGGTAAAAGGTGGAGCAGGCAAGGATTCAATAATTACTGGGTCAGGACATGATTTATTATTCATAGATGCAGATGATATAGAGATAGATGCAGGGGAAGGATTCGATGTTGCATTTGTAACAGGAGATAAGGGGATTAATATAGATATTGCTAAATCAAACATAGAAGCAATATATGGAAATCATAAAGATGATAATATAGATGGCAGCAAAACAAATAAAAGCCTTCAAATTCATGGTGGAGATGGTAATGACACTCTAATAGGAGGAGAAGGTGATGATATAATTGTTGGTGGCAAAGGTAAGGATAAAATAATAGGGGGGAAAGGTGATGATAAAATATTTATAGACAATGAGGATAACTTATTAGACATAGATTGTGGAGAAGGTAATGATACAATTTATCTAATAGATGGTAAAGGAATCAATATTGACTTAGATAAAGTAAATGCAGAGAATTTCTTTGGAAATAAGGGAAATGATAAAATAATAGCAAAAGGGAGTAAGGATTATATATTGTCAGGAGGAGAAGGTGATGATGATATTGCAGGAGGGAGAGGTAATAACATATTTGATGGTGGTAAAGGAAACGACATATTAAGAGGGGGAAGTGGTAGTAACAAATATATGTTCTCTTTTGGATATGGACACGATGTAATATATGCAGCAGGTAAAAACAGAAGTGATAAGAAAGACTTAATACTACTTTCATCAGATATCAAATTAGAGGATATAGGCTTTAGTAAAAATAATCAGGACTTGGTCTTGAAAGTAAAGGAGGGGGATAGCTTAACAATTAAAGATTGGTATACATCAGATACTAATAAGGTTGATGGAATTATATATCAGGCAGATAACCAGGACAAAAGCAAAGAAATAATCTTATATGAAGAAAAATCAGGATTAACTCTAAAGGATAGTGATGATTGGGTAATTTTTACCACTACATCAGAAGATATGTGGTTACTCGGAAATAAAGGAGATAACTTTATAAAAACAGGAGCTGGTAACGATGTGATTATAGGAGAAGGTGGCAACGATGTAGTGTATTCTGGAGATGGGGATGATGTTATATTGGTATGTGATGACGATACAGAGAGATGCAAAAGTGGATCACTAGGGAATGTAAAATTTCATGGAGGAAGCGGAGATGATATCATAAGAGGATCTGGAGGAAATGATATATTAGATGGAGGCGATGGTATTGATTTTATATTCGGTATGGGGGGAGATGATATAATTTATACAGGTTCTGGAAATGACCCCCAAATCAAAGCAGGGGCTGGGAATGATATAATAATATTTGATGGCTGTGGAGTAAAGACAGTATATGGAGAAGAAGGTAATGATATTTTTAAAGTACACCCATGCAAAGAGAAGATACATTTTATTCCTGTGCTAATGGACTTTGAAATTAACAATCCAAATGAAAAAATAGATTTTAGTGAATTATCAAATATTAAGAGTCTCAAGGATTTGGAGCTAGGAAAAACAAATGTTAATATTGATCCTTCACTCAATAAAGATAAATTTGGTAGTTCAGAACATTTAGACTTTAAAGAAACAATGCCACGCAAAATACCTACTACTAGTATATGTTGGGAAGACACAGATGAATATTCGCATTGTATTTATTTACCAGACATTACAAATGAACAAGTTTATCAACATCCAGAGAATTTCATATTCTCTTTGTAACCCCCCTGTAGAAAAATGAAAAAATTCAAATTTATTGCATTATTAATTGCAAGCTTATTCTTAATCAGCTGTTCAGGCTCTGATAAACCTAAAGTTACTATATCAGGTAGTATGCAAGTTGGAGGGGGAGCTAAACTCTAAAATAAGGTTATACAAAAAACCTTATTTAAAAATTGCTGGATTATCAGTAGGAAAAGGGGCTTTGAAGCATAGGCAAATTTCATACAAACAAACCATTGATAAATGAACATGTTTTTTAACTATATTATTTAGTACTTTATAATATTTTAATGTTTTTTACTCTTAATATATGGTATAATAAGCATATGTAGATATTTATTTATAAAGTACTTATTAATATATGTTAAAACCAACAACAGAATTATATGCTGAGCTGCAAGAAATATTTGATTTCTTTAAACCTCAGTTCGGAGTTTTAGAAAGTAACTTTAGAGCAGATATCTTGAGAGGTTCGATAGTGTAAGCA
>JAQCBG010000083.1 GCA_027621485.1 Pseudomonadota bacterium | reverse complement strand
ATTGCTTGTAAAAGCTTTTTATATATTTTTCATTATAATATAATTACTCCTTATTATTCGGTACTCGGAAATACTGGAGATATTTAAAGCATTACTACTTAATCTTTAAATTATCTAAAATTTTACTACTTAACATTAGCATTACTTGATGTATAATTTTTTAATGGACTTACATAATTACACTGACTAAATAATCTATTTTACAAAATGGAGACTTACATTGATAATGCATATATCAAAGAAAATATTAGATCTATAAATACACTAAAATTCACGCAAGAGATTTATATCAAATCCACTGCAATTTATGATGTTTGCGAGATATTAAAAACTCAATATAACTTTCAAATGCTTGTAGATTTATTTGCACTTGATATTCCACAAGAAGAAGAAAGATTTCATATAATATATCAATTACTTTCACTAACATCATGTAAAAGAATTTTTTTAAAAATATCTTTAAAAAATCATGAAATGGTTAAGAGTATATCAAAAATATACTCATCTGCAAATTGGCTGGAAAGGGAGGTATGGGATATGTATGGTGTTTGTTTTACAAATCATCCGGATATGAGAAGAATACTTACGGATTACGGCTTCCATCATCATCCAATGCGTAAAGATTTTCCATTAACCGGCTTTGAAGAGGTTCGGTATGACCCAATAGATCAAAAAGTTATTCATCAAAAAACTTCCCTTGCTCAAGAATTTAGGCAATTTGATTTTCAAAGTCCATGGGGTGGATCATTAAATTTATTACCTGGAGACGAAAAAGCCACAAAATAGAGCTAAAGATGAAAAAAAGTACAATAAAATACGATATATTCTTAAATTATATAACTCCTTATATTAAATTAATAAGAATACATAAACCAATACCAATATTACTTCTTGCCGCACCCATTTTATGGATACTAGCATTTACAACAACAGATTTATTAACTTTTATATCTTTCGCCGCATTCTTCTTATTTGGAAGCTTCTTAACTAGAAGCGCTGGCTGCATAATAAACGATATTATAGATAAGGATATAGATACCATGGTCCAAAGAACAAAAGATCGACCAATTGCTTCGGGAGCAATAAGTTTAAAGGGCGCCATTGCATTACTTGTGCTATTACTTTTGATGTCATTTTTTATACTCATAACACTACCACAATCTGCATTCTATTTTGGATTCATTGGTTTGTTTTTAATGACATTTTATCCTATTTCTAAGAGATTCACTTATCTACCTCAAATTTTTCTTGGTTTTACATATAATATAGGAATCTTCATTGCATGGTTTACAATAGAAGACAGTATGGAGTGGCAGCCAATAATTTTATATTTGGCATCTGTTGCATGGACTATTGGATACGACACAATATATGCATATCAAGATTACGAATGCGATAAAGCTCATAATATAAAATCCTTAGCTGTAAAATTAAAAGAAAAAGGTAGTTTATTTATATGGAAGGCATATCAATTTACAGCAATCATGATATGTATTTGCGGAATACATTATAATATGAATTACGTATTCTATTTAATAATAGCTTTTGCTTCTTATCAACTTTATTCTCAATCTGAGAAATTAGATATTCACGATAAAGAGTCTTGCGCAAAAATATTCGCATCAAATAAGAGTTTTGCTTTAATTGTTTTGACTGCTATTTTACTTGGAAAGATATAATAAATGAGAGTAAAGCAATTTATTATAATATTTACGCTATTACTTTGTGCTATTTATACTAAAAACTCATACTCAAATGAAAGTGAAGATTTTCATTTGATTGGAAAATTCTTTAAAAATGAATTTAGTGTAAAATCAGATGAAATTCTTTCTGCGTTTACTAATAATAAATGGATCCTGAATTTTTTTAGACATAGAATTACAAAATTCATCTATCTTATAAAATCAGAAAACGAGAAACTTAAGTGGATAAATTTATACAATACAACAAAACTCTCACCTGATCTTGAATTTATAAAATTAAACATACATATCAACCAATCACAAAGCAATATTAAAGATAAATATATTAATAGAATAGCCGAAATATGGTCTAAAACAATACTGATTAATCAAATTGAAAATGAGATAGAGAGTAAATACATAAAATTTTTTTCCAGCAACATATTAAAAAAGAAAATTGAGCTACTGATTTTTAAAGAAGAATACAATTACGCAAAAAGAATATCTAAATTAAAAAAAGATCTTTATATATACAATAAAATACTTGAAGAAAAAGAAGCGAATCATCTAAATGAAGCTTCTAAAAATCATATAAAATATAAAGAAATAAAAAATCTTGTTGAGTTTTTATACTTAAAGCAGTTAATGAAGGCTGGCAAAGAAGATGAATTACTAGATGTAGTACTTAATATTGATACAAAAAACTACAATCTCTATATATCTAGATATGTAAAAATATCAATAAAAAATGCAATAAATACTCAGCGCTATATTGATGCATTAACTTTAATTGAAAGAATAACGAGATACGAAAATCACTGCAATCAAGAACTTGAATTAATGGCAGGCTTTGTAAAACTAAGATTTTTATATGATTCAACATCTGCAATACCGCATTTTCAAAGAGCATATAGTTGTTCAAAATTCTCACATAGTAAATCTCAATCTATGTATTGGCTCGCTAGAGCTTTTAAACAACAAAATGACATAAAGACAGCTCAAGAGTATTTTAAAAAAGTAGCAAATCAGTATATATGGCAATTTTACGGTCAAATGGCTGCTTTTGAATTAAATGCAATATCAAAAAACTATAATCAAATAATACACTCCATTGTAAGTTGCCCAAATAACATAGAGGAAACAAATATTGCTATATTAGATAAGCGTCTTAGATTTATTATTTTTTTAGCACAAAATGGTTTATCGCAAGAAGCGCAACTCATGGTAAAAAATATTATTAATAAGAAAATAGATAATAATTCTGCTTGCTATATTATACAAAAACTCAAATCATTAAATACACATTCTTATGTAGTATCATTTACAAAAATACTCTCAAAATACAAAAGTAACTCTATATATATAGATGGATATCCAACACTTAATAAACAAATAAGTAATCAATATCAATATCAAAATAGTAATTGGCTATATCTTTCTATTATAAGGCAAGAAAGTGACTTTGATAGTAATGCATTAAGTAATGCCGGCGCATCTGGAATTATGCAAATTATGCCACTCACGGCTAAGGCAATTGCAAAAAAATATGGCATTTTATACAAAGATAATTTATATCATCAAGACACAAATTTATACATTGGAATGAGATATTTTGATGATTTAGCGAAAATATGGAATGGAAACTTACCTCTTATCGCAGCAAACTATAATGCAGGAGAAAAACCAGTAAGAAGATGGATATCTCAGCATGGTGATGCCCGCACATTTAATCATGTATATCAATTATTGGACTGGATAGAGTCTATATCTTACGATGAAACAAAATTTTATATAAAAAAAATAATAGAAAATTCA
>JAQCBG010000082.1 GCA_027621485.1 Pseudomonadota bacterium | reverse complement strand
TGCATAACCACTCTGCCATCCAGCCAATAATATCTAGAAAACTTGAGGTCATATTAACTTATCTACTTCTAATAAATGAGAAATTATTAATTCTTGATCATGCTCGCTTAAACCTGGGTACATAGGTAAAGAAAAAATCTCATTAGCTACCCTTTCAGTATTTTGGAGAGAGCATTGTAACTTTATTTCCTTACAGATTGGCATTGTGTGTATAGGCCAAGGGTAAGATATGCTGAGATTTATATTTCTTTTCCTTAACTCGTCCATTAATGCGTCTCTCTTGTGGTGTTTAACTACATAAAGATAAAAAGAATGTGAGCCATATGAAACTCTTTTAGGTAAAAAGAAATTAGTAGCTTTCAAATGTTCATCATATTTATTTGCAATTTTATTTCTTGATGCTATGTATTCGTCTAGTTTGCTTAATTTAAAGCTAAGTATTGCTGCTTGAATATCATCAAGTCTTGAGTTGTAGCCTTGTTCAATAGAAAAATATGTTGATTCCATTCCATAAAATCTTAATCTTTTTAAATGATTAAAAATTTCTAAATCATTTGTAGTGCAAGATCCTCCATCACCAAATGCTCCAAGTACTTTAGTTGGATAAAATGAAAAAACACCTATATCCCCAAGATTTCCTGTTCGCTTAGATTTATAAAGGCTTCCTGTTGACTGAGCACAATCCTCAATTATATAAATATTCTTATGTTTTATGATCTCTTTAATATGATCAATATCTGCTGATTGCCCATAAAGATGTACTGGAAGAATAGCTCTAGTTTTTTTTGTAATAGCATCCTCAAGAAGATTGGTATTCATAAGGAATGTATCTTTATCAATGTCTATAAAAACTGGTATTCCTCCTGCAGCCATGATTGCAGAAACCGTTGGAACAGCAGTGTTTGAAACTGTAATAATCTCATCTCCAGGATTAATATTTATAGCTTTGAGCGCAAGAAATAATCCATCAGTTGCATTACCTACACCCAATGAATATTTAGATCCTATATAATTTGCGAATTCATTTTCAAAGCAAGAAAGTTTAGGTCCAAAGATTAATTTTCCTGAATCTATCACAGATTCTATGGCCTCCATAATTCCTTGTTTTTCAGAATCAAGATCTGAAAGATAATCCCATACATTAAAAACTTTATTTTGGATTGTCATAGTAATCAATCCTTTCAATATCTTCTTCAATCATCTGTTCTCCATACTGAAGCTCAATAATTTTACAGGCTTCTTCATAAGGATTTGTTATCTGATGCCATCCTCCTATTGGAACAAAAAAATAATCATAAAGATTTAAGGTTATTTTTTTTCTATCACCTGGGTCATTATCAGAAAATATGACATCACACTTCCCTTCGGTAATGAGCCAAATTTCATTTCTTTTGAAATGTCTTTGAAAGCTCATTCCACTCATTGGATTAACAACCAGCCGTTTAACCTTGCAAGCATTGTCTTGAAATAATTCAGAAAAAAATCCCCAAACCCTTGTTTCAGATGGATATTTCCAATTACTAAGGATTGTGCTACTTGAATTTTTCTTAAAATTGCCCCCCACTCCAAAAATGAAATCTATGCCTTCAACTATTAATTCAGGAATATTTTTATTTGTTCTATCTCCTCCATTACAAAAAATAATTTGGTTTTTAGAATAAATTTGTTTTACTTTCTCGAGGCCATTAATGCAACTTCCTAGCTCATCATCTTCAAAATCATAAACCTCATCAACGCATTTAATATTTAGAAGAATGGTCTTCCTTTCATTAAAATTCATGAATTCTGTTCCTTTTTTTCTCTTAAGCCAAGTATCACTGTTTAAAAGGACAACTAATTTATCTCCTAATGCCGCTGCCTCATTTAGGTAAAGCAAATGTCCAGAGTGTATGGGGTCAAATCCACCGCTAACAACAATAATTTTCATATCTAAAATCTATTTATAACGTTTTATTTCCAAAAACAGCAACGGTATATTCTAAGCCTGTCTTAATTGAAACCAGCAAAGCTAAAAACAAAAAGAAGCTTGCAATAAAAACTAGCATAGCAATATCTAAACCTATCCCTAAATAGAATAATAATATTGTAATAAACTGAAGAGTTGTTTTTATTTTTGCTAAGAAACTTACTGCGGTAACTTGCGAGATGATTTGTTTTGCAGAATATTCCCTTAGGGCTGATACCCAAAACTCTCTTGCAATAATAATTACCATCATTCCTGCAATAAAATTATCGCCGGTTATTAAAATAATTGTAATAAAAGCAAATAAAATTAATATCTTATCCGCAATCGGATCTAAAGTAGCTCCCAAAGAAGATTCAACATTATACCTTCTAGCAAGCTTTCCATCTAAATAATCAGTAATTGATGCAAGCAAAAAAACAAATAATGCTATAAAAACAGCCTCAAAATAAATAACTAAAATAAATATCAAAGGTCCAGAAAATATTCTTAAGAGAGTAAGGAATAGAACAAAATTCTGCATTATGAAAGCGCCCTAATTGCTGCTATGTGATGCAGGGTAATTCCTGGTATGCTCAATAAGGCCTCTTTTGATGCAAGCTTCATAGCATCGATAGTATGAAATTTTTTAAATAACTGCATTTTTCTTTTGGGCCCTATCCCAGCTATTGTATCTAATTTACTATCAGCAATCGACTTACCCAGTCTTTTCCTATTTGCTTTGATAGCAAAACGATGAGCTTCATCTCTTGCTTTAATGAGTAGGATAAAAAGATCAGAGCGGATAGGAATATCTTCTTGTCCTTTAATTGAATATATAGTCTCTGTTAATGCTTTACGGTTAGAGCCTTTTTTTATAGCTAATAAAGTAACATTATTAATATTCTCTACCTGGTAAGCTGCATTCAATTGCTGAGTCCCTCCATCAATTAAAATTACTGAAGGCGGTTTATTTTTCTTCTGTAATCTTTTATTGAGAGCAAAGATAATAGAACCAGTATCATTGCCACCTATTTTACTTGGAATATTATAGGCTCTGTAATGTGTTTTATCAGGTCCTTTCTCTGTAAATCTTATAATAGCAGCTTTAGCATGAGATCCAGCATGATGGCTGATATCAATACAATCTAAAATAAGATTGGAAGTACTGAGCTTGCAAAGTTTTTGTAACTCTTTAAATGCACTAGCAAATTTAGCTGGCTTAGGTTGCTGGTTAAGAATAGCTTGGCTTGAATTGAGTTTAGCTAACTTTATAAAAGAAGATCCGCCAGCAGGAGTCTTAGCTAAAAAAGTTACATTTGATGCAAATTTTTGTTGAAGCGCTTGTTTTAGCAAATTGGTCTCTTTTAATGCATTTGCTATATATAGCTTTGGCGGTAAATGGTGCAAAAATCGGTAGTTATGAAAAAGCATACTTTGAAACATTTCATCTAAATTATCAAGATGATTTTCTGAAAGGAAATAGGTTTTAGTAGCCTGAATTTTTCCCTCTCTTATTGAAAGCTTGGCAATGCCGGTAGCATCCTTGGTAAAGCTTGCATGCCAAACATCTAATGTGATGGGTTTGATTGATACAGCTGCCTCTTCTTCTAAGGCTAATAT
>JAQCBG010000081.1 GCA_027621485.1 Pseudomonadota bacterium | reverse complement strand
GAGATTATTTTAGCATCTATTCTATCACCAACAGTAAATCTTTCAGGTTTTTGTTGATCCTTATGCTTAGATAAATCATATTTTTTCACAAAGCCTTTTACACCTTCTGGCGCTTCAATGTACAATCCATCTTTGGTTACTTCTAAAACCTTACATGTCACTACTTCTGCCTTAACTAATTTATCAGTAATTTCTTTATAATTATTCTCTTCAAGTTGCTTAATGCTAATAGTAACTCTTTCCCTTTCCAAATCGGAGCTTAAAACTACTCCTTCAATATCATCTCCAGTTTTATAATTTTTTAAAGCATTTTTTGGATTATCATCCCAATTAATCTCAACAGCTGGAACTAATACATCTAAATCATTTTCCTTATCATCTTCCATGACATTAACAAATAATCCAAAATCAACTATTTTTTTGATTTTTGCTTTAACTTTTGTTCCAACTGGATATTTATCAACGAATTTCTTCCATGGATTGTCTGTACACTGTTTGATACTCAAACTTATTCTATGCTTGTCAATATCTAAATCCAATACCACAGTTTCTACTTCATCTCCAATATTAACGAGTTTAGTTGGGTGAGTATTTTTAGTATTCCAATCAATTTCATTTAGATAAACCAATCCTTCTATCGATTTTTCAAGCTCAACAAACACGCCATAATCAGAAATGCTTATAACTTTCCCTTTATGTTTTGTACCAATGCTGTAGTTCTTCTCCAAACCCTTCCATGGATTGTCACTAAGTTGCTTAAGTCCCAAAGAAACTCTTTGTACTTCGGGATTATATTTTGTAACAATAACCTTAATTTCTTGCCCTAAAGTAATTTTTTCTGAAGGATGCGATATTTTATCCCATGAAATGTCTGTAATATGCAATAACCCGTCAATATCACCTAAATCTATAAATGCACCATAATTAGTAATATTTTTCACCACTCCGTCAAAAATCATACCCTCTTTAATACCAGCTAAAAGTTCATTTTTAGCCTCTTTTCTTGAATCTTCTAGTATTGCTCTCCTAGATACAACAACGTTACCTTGCTCTCTGTCTATTTTTAAAATCTTGAATGGTTGATCAATATTCATTAATACAGATGGATCCTTTATAGGTCTAATATCTAGTTGACTACCTGGTAAAAATGCTAAGATACCTTCGATATCTACAGCAAAACCACCTTTATTGACTTTACCTATTATTTTTCCATTAATACTACCATCATTTTCACTCAACTCCTCAAATTTGTTCCAAGCCATCTCTTTTGCAACTTTATCTCTACTTAACTGAGTGCATCCATTTCTTCCTTCTAATCTATCGATATATACTTCAACTTTATCACCTACCTTAAGCTCTTCTTTATTTGAAAATTCGTTAATTGATACCCTTCCCTCACTTTTTAAGCCTACATCAATGAAAATTGTATCACCTGAAATATTTACTACTTCACCTGTAACGATAGAACCTTCTTTCGGTTGATTTTTTAAACTTTCTTCCAATAATTGAGAAAATTTTTCTTGTGAGAAATTTGGTACGTTTTCTATATTCATGTCCTTTTTTTCGTTAATAATTAATTACTTTTAATCTTTTTTAATACTATTTTTAGCACTTCATCAATACTGATTCTACTTGTATCAATCAAAAAAGAACCCTCAGCTCTAACTAAAGGTGCGATATTACGACTTTTATCCCTTTCATCTCTGATTTTAAGATACTCAAGCACTGATGAGAGTTTAATACTTTTTCCGTCATTTTGCAACTGTTTATACCTTCTATTTGCTCTTTCCTCAATCGATGCATCAAAAAAAAACTTATAATCTGCATTTGGAAAAACAACAGTGCCTATATCTCGCCCATCTATTACTACACCCTGTTTATTTTTTGCAAATTTTCTTTGAATATCCAGCAGTGCATTTCTTACACCTTCCAAAGTAGCTATTTTAGATGCAACATCACTTATATTATCAGAATAAAGTTCTTTTGAATCTATTGGTTTATTAAAATCAATTTTTTTTATTAACTCTATTAGAACATGATTGTTATCCAGAGTTAAATTTTGCATATCGCAATAATACGCCACTTTTCTAAACATTAGACCTGTATCTAAGTAGTCATACCCAAGTTTTTCGGCTAATAATTTTGCAACTACACCTTTTCCAGATGCCGCAGTACCATCAAATGCAATTACAACAGTATTAGAAATATTGTTCATTTTGTATTACTTAATATACTGAACTAGTTTTTCGACACTAGAAATCTTCATACCATGCTTTTTAGAAAATGCTATCAAATCGTTTCTTCTTGCCATGGTACCATCATCATTTATAATTTCACAAATAACCATTACTGGCTTTAATTTTGCAAGTTTTGCTATATCAACCGCAGCTTCGGTATGTCCTCTCCTTTCAAGGACGCCCTTTTCTCTAGCAACTACAGGAAAGATGTGCCCAGGGACTTTAAAGTCAGATATTGTTGAATTTTCATCAACCAATTTTTGAATAGTATGGACTTTGTCTACAGCAGACATTCCAGTAGACACTCCCTGCCTAGAATCTATAGAATAAGCAAATGCTGTTTCAAATTCATCTATATTTCTTCTTGGATGTAATTTTAAACTAAATTTATTAGCCATATTTTGGTCAATAGCTACGCATATTAGCCCCCTTGCAAACATAATCATTAAATTGATAATCTCAGTTGTGATATATTGAGCAGGAATAATTATATCACCTTCATTTTCTCTATCTTCATCATCAGTAATAATAAAAGGTCTGCCCAGTTTAGCTTCCTGAATTATATCTTCAATTGGATCAAACATTTTTAAACTCCGTATACAAAAATTTTATTTTCATTAGCTAGCCCTATAGTATCTTTACTTGCAAGGATAATTGATTTTTTTGCTTCAACGACTATACCTTTATAAGCATATTTTGCAATATTTTTTATTGTATCAGGTCCTATACATGGTAAATCCACTCTTTTATCTTGATGAGGTTTACACAATTTTATTAGTACCCCACCACTATTTCTATAGTTAGCACATCTGCTAATCAATTCATTAGTTCCTTCCACGGCTTCCACTCCAAGCACTAAACCTTGATCAATAATAAGCGCCTGACCTACATCATAACATATAATCCCTTTTAAAATATCTATTCCTTTCTTTATATCAACACCCATTTGCTCATCAATTAGAATATTCGTCATGTTTCCTTTTTGCGTTAAAATATCGTCAATTATTTCATTTGGAGAAATAATTTTAAATCCATTTTCCTCTATGAATTTTATTACTATTGAATAAATGTTATTATCATTGAATCCAGTTTTAATTATCTCTGCGAATATTTTCATCCCAACCTTATCAAAAATTAGCTTTGATAAATTAACTCTATTAACCCTACCTGCAATAACAATTTTGGTTAAGTTATTTTTATTTAGATAATCAAAAATTTGGCTTATATCGTAGGGTCTAAATGAATCATATACAATATCCTGAAAAATTTTTTGATTTATTTCACCTTTTAACCCAATTAATTTTGACCTGACACCCTTTTTAAGGCATT
>JAQCBG010000080.1 GCA_027621485.1 Pseudomonadota bacterium | reverse complement strand
CCATCTAGCTACCTGCTGGATTAAAATAAAGCAATTTTAATAAAAAATCTACATAGAATATATAAATAAGTTTGCAAAAATGTATTTTTTGGAATAGAAATGTGTATTCCTAAATTTTAAATGGGAATGTAACAACAGATAAAAATTAATAATAAAAATGTTTTCATCCTTACTGGGATTATTTTCATCTGACATGGCTATTGACCTTGGTACAGCAAATACGTTGGTATACGTTCCTAATCAAGGGATTGTGTTAAATGAACCATCAGTTGTTGCTCTGCTACATGAAAAGGGCTCTTATATTCCATATGCTTTTGGAAATGAGGCAAAAGCAATGTTAGGAAAAACTCCTGCAGATATTAAAGCAATAAGACCCTTAAAAGATGGGGTTATTGCAGAGTTTAAAGGTGCTGAGGAGATGATAAAATATTTTATTACCTCAGTTCATAAAAAAAGAAGCTTTTTTGCGAGACCTAGAGTTATAGTATGTGTTCCATATGGCTCTACTCCTGTAGAAAGAAGAGCTATACAAGATGCCGTAGAAAGTGCAGGTGCGAGAGAAGTTTATCTAATATTTGAGCCTATGGCCGCAGCAATCGGCTCTAATTTACCAGTCACGGAAGCGACTGGATCAATGGTTGTAGATATAGGTGGTGGTACTACTGAAGTGGGGGTTATATGCCTAGGCGGTATAGTTTGTGCTCAGTCTGTTAGAGTAGGCGGTGATAGTATGGATGAAGCAATAATATCATACATAAGAAAAAGTCATAATTTATTTATTGGTGATTCAACAGCTGAAAGGATTAAGAAAGAGATAGGAACTGCAAAAAAGAATATAAAAGATGAAAAAAGTATAGCAATTAAAGGAAGGGATGCGGCAACAGGCATACCAAGGGAAATTATATTAACTGAAACAAATATTGCTGATAGTATTGCTGATCCTGTATCGCAAATAATAGATTCAGTAAAATTAGTTTTAGAACAAGCTCCGCCAGAGTTATCTTCAGATATTGCTGATAATGGCATTGTGCTTACTGGTGGTGGCGCCTTATTAAAACACATTGATACAGTAATCAGTGAGGCTACAGGCTTAGAGGTTAAAGTGGCTGATGAGGCATTAAACTGCGTTGTACTAGGAACGGGAAAAGTTTTGGAAGATTTTTCGCATTTTAGACACGTATTATTTCAACAAGATTAAATGAATTCAACTATCAATTTTAAAAAGCTACAAAAAGAATTAATTTTTATTCCACTGGGCGGTTCTGGTGAAATAGGAATGAATTTAAATTTATATCACTATAATGGAAAGTGGATAATTGTTGATTTGGGGTTAGGTTTTGCGGAGCCAGATTTGCCTGGAGTTGATATTATAGTACCTAACATAAATTTTATTATTAAAGAGATTAAAAAGGATATTTTAGGCATAGTATTGACACATGCTCATGAAGATCACATTGGAGCAATTCAATATTTGTGGTCTGAGATAGAATGTCCCATTTATGCAACTAAGTTTACATCCCTTATAGTGCAATCCAAGTGTAAGGAGTATGGGTTAACCAAAAAAATGAAATTTATTGAGACTACCTCAAATAAATCATTTCATTTAAATGACTTTAAGATAACGCTAGTACCAATAACCCACTCTATACCGGAAATGAATGGATTAGTTATTGAAACAGACAAAGGAAAAATTTTCCATACGGGTGATTGGAAATTTGATGATGAGCCTGTGGTAGGCGAGGTTACTAATGAAAAAACCTTATCAGATATTGGAAAAAGTGGTATTTTAGCCTTGGTTGGTGACTCAACAAATATCTTTCATAAAAAACATTCTGGTTCAGAAGGTGAGCTTGGTCGAAATTTAGAAAAATTGCTTTGCGACTATCCTAGCAATATGATCGTTGTAACTACTTTTGCATCAAATATAGCAAGATTACTTTCCTTAGTTAATGCGGCTAAAAAGGCTAAAAGAAAGATAATATTACAGGGAAGATCATTGTGGAAAATGTATACTGCAGCTAAGGAAGCTGGTTATTTACAAGAGTCAATAATATATGATGAAAAGCATTTTAAAAAGTTTAAAAGGCATGAGATTGTGGTAATATGTACTGGATGTCAGGGTGAGGCGCTAGCTGTGACAAATAAAATCGCCAATAAAACTCACCCACAAATTGCATTAAAAGAGAATGATGTGGTTATTTTTTCATCTAAAATTATCCCAGGGAATGAAAAAAGGATATATAATCTATTCAATAAACTTGCTGAAATGAATGTGAATGTGTTAAGTGAGGCTAATGAATTTGTTCATGTATCTGGTCATCCTTCTGCTGTAGAAGTGAAAAAAATGTTTGAGCTTATTAAACCAAAGGTGGCTATACCAGTTCATGGAGAAGCAATTCATATAAATGAGCATTGTAGGGTAGCAAAAAAATCTGGTGTAAAGCACACAATAAGTGTTAGAAATGGTGATGTTGTCGTCATTGATCCCCAAGAAACAAGAAAAATTGGCAAGGTAGAAGCTGGACATTATATCATTGATGGAAATTTAATTTTAAATTCAGAAAGTAGCATCATTAATAATAGAAAAACTTTGGGAAATAATGGGGCGTTGTTTGTTTCATTAGCAATAAATAAGGTTAAAAAAAGCATAGGTCAGATTTTTATTTCTGCTCCTGGTGTATTAGAAGACGATTTAGATCAAGATATCTTGGATTCATTAAAACTTAATGTATCAGAAACTTTTGCTACTATATCAACTATAGACAAGCATAAGGTTAAAAATTTACTTGAATCATCAATCAAAAAACATATTAGAAAACTGTTAAATAAATCACCCTTAGTTAGTATAAATATCTTCTTTATCTAAATTTTGATTTGTTATGTTAATCAGAATAGCAACTAGAAACAGCCCCCTTGCTATAAATCAAGCATTATTAGTTGCTAAAGAACTCCAATTTTATCATCATGATATAAAATTTGAATTACTAAAATTGCAAACTCAAGGAGATATCCTGCTTGAGCATTCTTTATCTAAAATAGGTGGTAAAGGATTATTTCTTAAGGAAATTGAGCAGGCATTGATTGATGGTAATGCTGACATAGCAGTTCATTCTATGAAAGATGTTCCAGCAAATCAAAATGAGTACCTAGAAATCAATTGTCTGTTGAAGCGTGGTGATCCAAGAGATGCATTTATCTCTCACAAATATAAATCTTTCTTCTCTTTACCAAGTGGTGCAACGATTGGCACGTCATCACATAGAAGGAAAGGGCAAATTTTAGCATTAAGGCCTGATTTAAAGGTTGTAAATTTAAGAGGTAATATCAATACTAGATTAAAAAAATTGGAAGACGGTAAAATAGAATCAATAGTACTAGCGGCGGCTGGATTAAAAAGAAATAACCTAAAAGAAGCGATAAATCATTATTTTGATATTGATGAAATGCTACCAGCAATTGCCCAAGGTGCTATAGGAGTGCAAAATATAAAAGGGAATGATAAGATAAGTAAAATACTAAAACCTCTGAATCATAAAGCAACTCAAGTAATGATTAATTCAGAAAGGGCATTTTTAA
>JAQCBG010000079.1 GCA_027621485.1 Pseudomonadota bacterium | reverse complement strand
TTTTGTAAATGAAGACTATGTAATTCGAGAATATTATAATTTTAAATTCCTTAATCCAGAAAAAAATAAAGAAATACAACAAAACACCGTAAGAGGATCTGTAGAATTATATGGCATTCCATTTAAAGTGATCATACCTAGTATGAAAAACAATGAAATTGAATCTATATATTTAAAAGAGCTTAGTGGAGGAGAATTTGATGTGATGCGGAGCTGTAATCAAGTTTGCGATAATGCAGAGGGCATTAGAAAGCACTATATTTTTGGAGGCATAAGAGATAAAATTGAATGCTGCGTAGATCCTTCTATAGGAAATTGTATTATAAAGCAAAATCAGCCAATTGATGCAAAAAAAGCAGTATGCCCAGGTGCTTATCTTGCTCCAAGTGATAAAATTGGAGATGGAGATCGTATATGCATTATTCCAGATATAGATTGGCCAGAAATTATGGAGAAACCTTTTTGTTTGCAAATTCCGAGAAAAGGATGTGATGAAATTAATCTTATCTCTCCTGTTACTCTAAACGCTGCGTGGAGCGCATTAAAAAGCGGAGAAACTGGGTATGGAAGATGTCCAACAGAAATTGGCATGGAGAGTCAAAAAATAGTAAGCTTTAAAGATGCTCATGATTGCGGCACACAAAGTAATCAAAAAAATGCATATAAAGATTTTCAAGCGCTTATCAATCGAGCGCAATCAGAAAATCGTAACGTATATAAAGAAGAAATAAATAGAATAGCGCATAAAAACTCTTGCTCATCAATTAATTTTAGCGAAAAAGAAGTAAAAATAAAACGCAAGTGCTATATTAATTTCTACGCACCTATAGAGAGTGATGTAGAAGGAGAAAATGGAGAATGCAGAATGAAAATGGGCTGTGCTGAAATAAGTGATATAACGATTTCTCAATATAATACTTTATGGCCAGAAACAAAGCCGATTAATCCTGAAGATGCAATAAAAACAATTGATGAAAAATATAACATTATAACGCAATCAAAGATTGTATATGGCACTTGTCCAGAGGGATACAAGTCAATTGACGATCAAGGCAAAGATGTATCTTGGAAGCCATATAGAAATTGCATAGGAAAGTATTATTATGACGCAAAGGAAAAAAAGAAAAAATTACTATACTCCTATTGGGGAGAAGTTATTGGATCGTGCACAAGAGATAAGAACTTACAGTAAATCAATTTAAAGAAGTCACTAAAGGGATATTTGGAACTTTTAACATTATGCTAAATTATAGATTTTTTTAAAAGTCAGGGTCTTTAAAAAATATTACAAAATTCAAAATCTATAAATTTTATTACATTGGCCTTTACTTACAGACTTTATATTACTATACAAATAATCACTTGTGTGGAAATTTAATGATACAGAAAAAATTATGTTTATTGTTTTTATATCTTTACTAGCTTTACTTATTGTTAATCCAGCATTGGCGCACGATGCATCTCAGCAGGGCAGCACATGGGGTAGCCTTATACCAATGGTTCTTATTATTGGAGTTTTTTATTTCTTATTAATACGTCCGCAGCAAAAGCAAGCAAAAAAGCACAAAGCAATGCTAGATAATCTCAAAAGAAACGATTCTGTAACTCTTGGAGGTGGAATAATTGGTGTGATTGTAAAAGTTGAAGCTGATTTTTTATTTGTTGAAGTGGCACACAATGTTAGAGTAAAAGTAAGGCGCGATACAATTTCTCAAGTGAATGAAATTTCCGATGAAAAAAAATTGGATGTAGCGCAAAAACCAAAGAAAAAGAAAGATGAAGAAAGCTCTGGCGAAAAAAAAGATGATACAAAAGATAATGCACAAGATGATAATGAAGAAAAAAATATAAATGGTGCTTCATGAGTATAAATCTTTTTCGCCATTTCAATAAATAATTTACTGAAGTAGAATATACTTTATGCTTAAAATGAAATTCATTAAAAAAGATGGAATGGTTATGGAGGTTGATGCTCCAGAGGGTCTGTCTGTACTTGAAATAGCGCATAAAAATAATCTTTACGAACTTGAGGGTGCGTGCGAAGGATCTCTTGCATGCTCTACATGTCATGTAATAGTTGATGAGGGTTTTTTTAAAAAATTAAAAGAACCTTCTGAGGAAGAAGAGGATATGCTTGATCTAGCATTTGGCTTAGAGAAACATTCCAGATTAGGTTGCCAAATAATTATGAATAAGGATTTAGATGGCTTGACTGTAAAAATACCCTCCGCAACTCGAAATATAAAAAGTGCAAATTAAGCTTTATATTCTTTGAGAAGTAACTTTAGATGAATGCATCTTCTATAAATGGCTGGATTAATCTATATAAACCTATAGGACTTAGTTCTTTTGGCGCACTCAAAGAGTTAAAAAATTTACTGCATTTTAAATCTCTTCCAAAACTTGGTCATGCAGGAACTTTAGATCCCTTTGCATCTGGCATATTACCTGTTGCAGTTGGAGAATGCACAAAATTAATAAATTTTATCTCTGATGCACAAAAAGAATATGAATTTGATATAGATTGGCGCTTTTCTACAGATACAGGAGACTTAAGTGGCAAAGTACTAGAAATCTCAAAACGTTTTCCAGATCAAATTGAAATTCAAAATGCTCTGGATCAATTCTTTCGCGCTGGCTATATAAAACAAACCCCCTCAAAATACTCAGCAATAAAAATAAACGGAGAAAGAGCTTATAGACTCTCAAGGCAAGGAGTAGATTTTCAAATGCATTCCAGAGAAGTTTTATTGCATGAGGTAAAAATTTTAAATCACCTTCGTCATCAAGATAGCTGTATTACAAAACTCTATGTTAGATCTGGTAGAGGCTTCTATATAAGGTCTCTTGCAGAAGATATCGGAAAAAAACTTGAATTATTTTGCCATGTCTCTAGACTATTACGTATATCAGTTGGATTTTTTTTTCTTAAAGACACAATAACTATAGATTATATCAAACAATTATTGCATAATACGCACACAAGAGATGGTTATTTAAAAAATCCTCTTTCTCCAATCCCAAAACAAATGGTGATTGAAGTTGATAAGATTTCTACTAACTTACTAAGAAATGGGCAAAAAGTTTTTTATGATATTGCCTCAAATCCAGTAAATAATAGAAATGGTAATTTTTTAGTTATAGAAAAATTTTGCAAAAAAGTGATTGCGATCTGTACCTTAGAAAATGGTTTTTTACACCCCAAAAGAGTGCTTCATTTGTAATCTAATTAAATAAATAAATTTCAAAGAGATGATAAATAAAAGAAAGATCATAGAAGAGTTTGAAACACACAGCACAGATACTGGTTCAGTAGAAGTGCAGTGCGCTATCTTAACTAATAATATTCTTCGACTTACCGATCATTGCAAATCCCATAAAAAAGATTTTCAATGCAGAAAAAGTCTAATATCTATGGTAAATCGGAGAAAAAAATTAATGAGGTATTTTGCAAGAAAAGATCAAGCAAAGCACGTTAATCTTCTTCAAAGATTAAATTTAAAGAAATAACCAAAATTGAGTTTACTGCACAAAGATTCAGTCGGAAAGGCTACTTTCTATGAAAATGCTACATAGTTATGCTTATGCCCTTTCTTTTTATCTTGTGTATTTTTCTTATATCTTCATCTCATGCGTAA
>JAQCBG010000078.1 GCA_027621485.1 Pseudomonadota bacterium | reverse complement strand
TACGGCCTTTATCTCAATATTAGGGGCGATATTGGCATTTCATTTTCTCCATTTCCGAATATAGAGCTAAAACAAGTAGATCTTAAATTAGAAAATGATTTTTTACTACAAAACTCTACAATCTTTATACAGCCAAATTTTAGCGAACTTCTATCTTTACATTTTCAGATTGAGAAAATTAATATTTCAAACGCATATTTAGATATCAAAATATTACAAACTTATCTCGCAAACAAAGATGTCGCACAAATTCATCACATTTCTAATTTTACTCTGTCAAATATTGAGTTATCGACTGCATTATCAGAACCTATACTAATTCATAACTTCAATATACAAACCTCTAAAGATAGAGCAGAATACAAAAAATTGCATTTAAAAACAGATTTTGCATTTAACTCATGTAAATATACTGCCTTTATCAATATCTTAAAAAATAATGAAAATTATGATTCGAACTTTGCATTAAGTAGCCCATATATAGATCTAACTCTAAAGGGCTCAATGCCAAGTCTTGATATTAGATCTGAATTCGTCGGCAAGGCATCTGCTAGAATAAAAAGCGTCATGGGTATCTTACAATCTATATTAACAGACTCAGGAAAACAAAATGAACTCATTACTCTTCAAGGTAAAGGATTTGAACTTTCTGGAGATGTAAGCATTAATCAAAGCGCAGCTTATTTAAGCAATATAAGCTCTAACTCAGAATACATAAAAAATCTAGATTGCAATATATCGGTTGATTTTTTACCTAAAGACTTTGTACTTGTAACTGGATTTAACGCGCAAAGCATAGATCTAGATCATATATTACTTGGAGGATTAATAGAAAATAAGAACTCCATATTAAACTCTATCGTATCTGAGATATTAAGTCATGATGCCACTCGCAAATCAACTATTTTTAAAATTGACTCTTTTTTTAATTTTAATATCAAGCAAATAAAGATATTTGATGATTATGTTTCAAATTTTCTTCTTCGAGCTGATTATTCTAATGGAGTGTGGCATTTTGATAGATGGAGATTCAATACTCCAGGAGATGGAACAATTGATATGCATGGCATCACCACGAAAAATAATATAAGATCAAAATTCAGCGGAAATTTAACTGCATTTTTTAAAAATGCAAAAAAAACAGCTCAATGGATATCGCACAATAAGGATTCTAATGTTGATGTGGATGTTGCTTTCATAAAATCCGACATTATCATGATGCCGCATAAATTTTATATGCATAATATTCAATCTTCTTTTGATGGATTTTTAATGGTTGGAGATTTTCTTATAACGCAAGATGGTATAAGAAATATGAGCGTTAATTCTAAATTACGCTTTCAAGACTTAAATCTTGATAAATTTGGAATAAGCGCAAAAATGGACGAATACATAGGCGATTTATTTAAGCGCGATATAGAAAAAAACAATCAAGACAATACTAACAAAAATTATTATCAAGCGCTTCGTTATTTAAAATATTACGGCATCTTTGATATTGTGGCGGATAAACTAACATTAAAAGGAGAAAGATTTTCTAATAGCAGCATTTCTTTTAGTCTTGGTAAGGGGCTTTTTTATATTGATAACTTAGATATAAACTCTGAAAAAATAAAAGCCAATTCCGAAATAAAATTTACAATTCCAGGCCTTAGACCAGAAATTATCGGAAAAATTCAATGCGATTATTTAGATTTTTCAACATTTAAAAAATTGTTACCAACTAAAGAATTTTTACATAAATATGCAAACGATATAGATCAAGATAGAATTAATTTATTTTCATTAAGCGATTTTGATGTAAATCTTAATTTTAGCATCGATAAATTTAGTAATAATTTTGAGAATAATGGATCCATTGCATTTATATTGAAAATGCATGATGGAATTGCAAAATTAGAAAATGCAAAAGGTAATGTCTTTGGTGGTCAATTCTCCGCAATAGCTAATGCAATTATAATAGACTCTATACCTAAATTTAATTTTGCATTTGCGCTTAATAATGCAAATGCATTACCTGCGCTTGATGCGGCATTTGGCGTTAAAAATTTCAATGGCAAAATGAGCATTAGTGGATCTTTATCAGGAAGTGGCTTAAGTCTCACTACATTTCAAAAAAATATTGCTGGCAATCTGAATTTTATCACAAGATCATCTTCTTGGTCTGGATTTGATATTGATAAAGTAACTCGTATTGCAGAAATTGACTGGAATCTAAATAAAAGAAAAAAAGATCTTATAGAGAGCTTAAGAAGTGGCAAATCGTACTTTAATTCAGTAAAAGGAAGCGCTACATTACAAAATGGTATACTTAATATTACGCCAATAGAAATTTTTGGAGAACGCTTTAGTGGTGCAGCTGCAATGCGCTATATGTTAGGAAGCGGCAATTCTAGCATTGCTGTAAAATTTGCTTTTCTTCCAATTGGATATTCTAAGTCCGTTGAATTTTCACTGCAAGGTAAAGGCGCATTAAGTAATATGAATATAAAATTTGATATCGCAGAGTTAATGAATTTTTTTATCAAAACTGCAAGATAAAAAGCACTGCATTTTATAAATTATCATCATTATACTTATTTGATAAAATAAAATGTTTAATTGCAAATGTTTGAAATTAATTAATACTTTCTTTTATAGAATTTCTTAGATTATTTGTTAAATTTTGATAATAAAATAAATTATGCGTTGTCATTAAAATCGCACCTAATATTTCTTTAGATTTTATGAGATGATGGAGATATGCCCTGCTATGATACTTGCATGTATAACAAGCGCAACATAAATCTAGAGGCTTCTCATCATTCTTGTATTGTGCATTTTTTATATTAATAACACCTCCAGATTCATTATCTGATGTAATAAATGCCTGCCCATTTCTTCCAGACCTAGTTGGTATAACGCAATCAAACATATCAACCCCTGCCCTTACAGCCTTTATTATATCATCTGGCTTTCCAACACCCATAAGATATCTTGGCTTTTCCTTTGGCAATACATCTACTGTGTAATTTAAAGTCTCTAGCATTACATCTTGAGTTTCTCCAACCGCAAGACCGCCTATTGCATATCCATCAAAATTTATATTTTGTAACTCTTTTGCGGATTGAATGCGTAAATCTTTTATTACTCCGCCTTGCACTATACCAAAAATTCCATATCCATTCCTTTTTACATAAGCTGCTTTAGAGCGCTTTGCCCAGTCAAGTGAGAGCTCCATTGCATTTTTTGTTTCATTATATGATTCATTATGTCTAATGCATACATCTAGGATCATTGTAATTGTACTACCAAATATATACTGCAAATTCACTGAGTCTTCTGGCGTCATTTGATATTGTGATCCATCTATATGAGATCGAAAGATCACTCCATTCTGATGAATCTTACAAAGTTTAGATAAAGACATTACTTGAAATCCCCCGGAATCTGTCAATATTGGTTTATTCCAGTTCATAAATTTATGAAGACCGCCTATTTGCTTCAATATCTCTGCTCCAGGCCTTAACATTAAATGATAGGTATTTGCCAAAATAATTTGTGCGCCAATACTAATTAACATATCATTTGTCATAGATTTCACAGTGGCAGCAGTTCCAACTGGCATAAACACTGGCGTTTCGATATCTCCGTGCAGAGTTCTT
>JAQCBG010000077.1 GCA_027621485.1 Pseudomonadota bacterium | reverse complement strand
AGTTTATATCTTTGTCTTTATCTCTTTTAAGTATATAAATAAATAGAATTTCTTGAAGTATTTGTTCACCGGATAGATTATTTGTAATTCTTACAATATTATTTTCTCTATCCATGATTTTCAAATACTGAAGAAAAGGTATTATTTCAGAAACTGATATAGTGCTATTAATGTCGGTATATGCATCAAAATATTTATGCTCAAGCCTTCTTCTTATATAAGTTCGGGAAGAAATAAGTAGCCCTGGAGTTAATTTCAATTTACTTCTAAGAATTGTTGCAAATCTTTGTAATCTTCAATATCGAAATTTTGATCATCAAGATCGCCAGAAAGAAAAGATTTTTCATCTTTTTCTAGATTAATTTCATAGTTTGTAAAATTTGAGACGATTGACTTATCATTTAAAAAGTCTGCCATTAATCGCGTTTTTTTATTAAGTCTCGATGATATTCTTTCGTCGATCATTCCATTTAATGAAAAAACTTTAATGTGTACATCTTTATCTAAATCACCCCCTATTCTATGGATTCTATCTTGTGATTGAAGGTAATGAGCCACGTTATATGATCTGTCATTATAAAGAGCATATCTACATACTTTATGCAAACTAATTCCCTCACCAGCTGCAGCAGGATTAGCCACAAAAGCCATACACTCAGGATTATTATTAAATTGATATAATGCATGTCTTCTTGTTCCGGGCTCCATGTGACCATTAGTTACATCTCCTTTAGGAACACCTCCGTGAATTTTTACAGGATTAGCATTATGCAATTCAAGCTCCTTACAGATAATGTCTATATTTTTTGGAAATGATGACCAAATTAAAACTTTTTCTCCCTGTTGGATTAATCTAACAGCCTCAGAGATCAATGCTCTCATTTTTGGACCTATTCCTTCATCAGCAATTGCATCTCCTAGTTTTGAATCTATTTCATAAATCTCATTTAAAACTAATTGGGGATTTGCACATAATCTAATAAGCTTTATAACTATTTTATTAAACTCTCTTAAATCAGATCTAGTATTTAAATTAAATTTTCTACTTTTTACTGTTTTTGTTATTTCGTCCCAGACTCTTTTGAGGGCTCCGCTATATTCGATATTAATTTTTTCTTCTAATTTTTTAGGTAACAAGTCTTTAAGCTCGTTTTTTGTTGTTCTTACAAAAATTGGTTTAAATTTTTGCACAATATCTTTGTTGTCTATAAATGGTTCTTTTGGATATAAGAATTTGAATTGTGGAATTAAATCATCATAACTTTGAGGGCACGGTGTTCCAGTTAAAATAATTTTTTGTCTACAAAGCGGAGACAAAAAGTTCATAGCTTTAGAGGTAAGTTCTCCTCTCATTCTATGAGATTCATCTGCAATAATTGTAAATGAATTTTCTGAATTTGAGAGCTTTGTAGATATTACATTTAGTATTTGTGAGTTTCCTCTTAATTTCTCATAATTTATTACAAAAAAAGAATCGGACTTATTCATTTGCTTTCGTATATTATTTGCATCTCCGTTCAAAATAACGGACTTATAATTACCTCCAAGACAATTTGGAATCTCCTCTTCCCATGCCTGAAATGCATTTATTGGACAAACAATTAAACATTTATGATTTGAGTCAATTTTATTCAATGCATACAAGGCTAGCGCCTCTGTAGTTTTTCCAGCTCCTGGTACAGAAAAATCTGCAGAACCTGGAAGATTAGCAATTTTAGAAACATTAGATAATTGTGTGTCTTTAAGCTTTCTTTTAAATCCTGATAAATCAAGTTTCTCTTGAAGCTCTGTTCTATTTAAAGTTATTTTGTTATCAAGAGCCTTGCTTAGGCTGGGAATATCTTGATATAACTTCTTTAAGTCTGGTGAAACAATAAGTTGGTTTATAAGATGTTTATTTATACTCCAGAATCTTTGAACATTTGGAACAGAGTTGAGAAACTCACCAACTGGTACGCTAATATGATTTTGCTTACCTGATGTATTTTCTTGGAATTCTTCATAAAGGAAATTTTTTATGAAAAGATTGTTATCTACATTACTCCATGAAATTAAAACATATCCTGTTTTTATATTCAGTTCGCAAGCTAATGAAGATGTCATCTTAGATTTTAATCAATATATTTCAATATTTTTTTTATGCTTTCCTGCATTTCATCAATCTTATCTCTAATACCATCAACTTCATAACCTGATTCGTTTGTAAGGTCTTTTGCTGAAAGAAGTAATTTTGCAGCCTGATCAACTTTAGTCTGCAAAAGTTTCTTTTTGCCCATATCTGCTTTTTTTTCTTGATCTTCATCTAAAATTTCAATTATTTCTTCAACAAATGTATCTACTTTTTCTGGGCTCGAAATTATGCTCTTTATAGATGATTCATCAATTGTAGTGACGGTTTCTATTTCATCGCTAAATTGATTTTGTATTTCTTCTTTATTGCCTGCTATTTTTTCAAAATAATTTCTAATAACTTTGATATTATTAAGAGCTTTCTTATTTGGCTCATACCTTCTGGTGCCTGCGGCGCTATCAGATGCTGTATTTATAGCAATTGTTGTTAATTCTGCGACTCTTCTATCAATTGCATCAGGCAATTTTTTACTAGCATTGTCTTCATAAGTTTGCTTAGTATCATCAACTATGCTCCACTTATCTTTTGTTCCAGCTAAAAATAGTTGCTCTTCTGCAATTTGTGTAGCTTTCATTCTTATTGCAACTTCTCTTGGGCTTACAAAACCCTTCATTTCAGCAATTTGTTTATTTGAATAACCTTTCTCACTTAATTCGATCATTGACAAGCCAACTGCGTGCCACTTGTATGCTCTTTTTGCAGTAGGTGCTATATCTATCCAAGCTTCAATTTCAGCATCTTTTCCTTCTAAGTTTGGATCAATAACAACCTGGCACTTTATTAGATCCTGATTATTATGACGCATAAGACATAATCTTCTATTGCCATTAATAACAACCCCTTCTATTGTAATTAGAATAGGTTCTATTTGCCCTCCTTGCATTTCAAAGGCATGCTTTAACTCATCATCAACTTCTGACGTAAGAATTTTATGTTGAGCTTCTTGAACTTCTTCAACCTCTGATCTATCTGAAGAAAAAAAATCAGAGGGGCAGTCATTTTCTGCAATATATTCTCTTTGTTTACTAATTGTTCTTGTGTTTTCTATTCGATAAATTAAATTTTCAGGGGCTATATTAATTACTGGGCACTTATAGTCATTTTTTTTAAATGGTAATGATTTGAATTCATCTGGTTTATTAAGAAGTTTATTTATAATCAATATACGTTGATCTAAAGTTCTGCTGAGAGTCATTTGCACACCTTACTATAATTATGTATTTAAAAAATCTATTTCAATCAATAATATTGGAACTTTAATTATCTTGTCAAAAAAATTTATTTCTCTTTCAGCTCTTTCTGAGTTGATCAGATTTGATAAATATGAATTCTTTACAGAGTTCTTTGATAGGCAAACATAAATAACATTATTTATTTTTTTCTCTTCATATAGCCATTGAAGTTTTAGTACATCTGCATAAAACCTAGCTGCGTTTCCAGTTTGAATTGCTAAGCCAGTTTTATGTTTAATACCATTAATTTTTAAATGCGTTGATCCAAGATTTTTATCTAAAATAAATCCATTATTAA
>JAQCBG010000076.1 GCA_027621485.1 Pseudomonadota bacterium | reverse complement strand
AGAAATTAGCAAATATATTAAAAAAATAAATTTTATTTTTATAATATTGATGGCTATCTTGGTAATTTTTTACATATTGAGATTTGCAAAACAAAGAAAACGGCAATAACTAAATCTTAGATTGTAAATTTAGAGTTTTACATTTTCTTGGCTATTATGCATTTTCCAGATATGCTCATAATATCCTTTTAGTGCTATTAAATCCTTGTGAGATCCATCTTCTATAATTCTACCATTATCAAAAACTAAAATTCTATCCATCTCCATAACTGTAGATAATTTGTGTGCAATAGTAATAGTAGTTTTGCCATGAGTAAGATTTTTGATGCTTTTGTTAATAAGGCTTTCGGTAATTGCGTCAAGAGCAGATGTCGCCTCATCCATTATGATAATTTTTGCATCTTTTAATATTGTCCTTGCAATTGATATTCTTTGTCTTTGACCCCCTGAAAGAAGAGATCCTCTCTCTCCAACTGCTGCTTCATATTGATTCTCTAATCGCATTATAAAATCATGACATTCTGCTTTTTTTGCAGCCTCTATTACCTCTTCATCTGTTGCATTTAATTTTCCATATCTTATATTTTCCATTATAGAGCGATGAAATAATATCGTATCTTGAGGTATAAATGCAATACCCTCTCTCACAGATTCTAAAGAGTAATTTTTTATATCCTGCGCATCAATTATAATGGAGCCATATTCAACATCATAAAAACGCATAATAAGATTTGCAAATGTGGTTTTGCCGCTACCAGAAAACCCAATCAGGCCGACTTTTTGACCAGCTTTTATCTCTATATCTTTATTATGGAAAAGACTTTTATCTTTTGTGTAACCAAACCTCACATTTTTGAACTGTATATTTCCATTTGTAATTTGCAATCTTTGCTTATCTTTATCTCCTATACCTTCGCTCTCAGCATGAAGCACTTTCAAGCTTTGCTTGCAAATTCCAAGCTCATAAAATGAAAAAGATATCTCATCTCCGGCAACCCAAAGATCTTGTACGATACTGAGGATATTTGTAATTATATAAATTAAAGAACCAGATGTAATGCCACCTGCATGCCAAAGTTGCAGTGAAATATAGAGCAATACTGCAATAAACATTATACTAATACAACTTAGTAAAATCTTAAATCTCTCAACATATAGTAAATTTCTTTTATATTTTTGCACCTCATCCTGCTGCATTGTAAGCACTTCCTTCTCTTCGTGTTTATAATTATTGAATATCTTAATGCTTAGTTGATTTAGTATTGCATCTGTAATTCTACCATAGAGTTTTGCCCTTGAGGCTGATTGATGTGAAGATCTTTCGGTAGCTTTTATGCAATACCAAAGACATATTGCAATATGAGTAATAAGCCAGCAAGAAAATATTAAAGCAAGTATTGAGTTTACAAAATATAAGAAAATTGCAGAAATAATTATCGATACAATAAGAGGTAAAAATACAGTAAATGAATCATCTATGATGTTTTTTGCACTTGTCGGTAAAGTATTAATTCGTTGCCCAATATCGCCTAAATTCTTTTTGGTAAAATATGCATAGGGATATTTGTTGATCTGCGCAAAGGATTTTGTTCTTATGCTTGCTTCTACATGAGGCATTGTAATTGCAAGCATAATACCCTTAGCACCTTCTGCAAATTCTGTAAGAACCCATGCGCCAAGTAATATTAGTGCAGTGGGAAGTACAGCTTGTGCGTTTGAATTTATTGCGGACAGAGAGTCTATGAGCTTGCCGGTTGTATATGGCAGTAGTATATTGCTCGCTAAATCCGCCATAATCGCAAATATAGCAAGAAATATAAAATTTATTTTCTTTTCAAAGATTATATACAGTAAAAATGCTGATATACTTTTAGTGCTATCAACAAATCTTTTCATGGTGAGTTTTAAGAAAATATAATGGATTTAAATAAAGCTAAGTAATGAGCTATGCGCTTATATAAGCGGCCTATAATGTATATAGTTTGTCATCTACAGACGAACATAAATAAGAGTCTAATAAACATTCACTTAATAAAGTATGCATACTTAAAAAGGCTTGTATCTTTTTACTCTAATATATGCAAGACTATTTTGCTCTTTTAATTGATTGGATGATGCAAAAGAGATATGTATTAAAAAAATTGTAATGAGTTTCAAGAAGAATTTATGCCAAAACATAAAATAATAAGCTCAACTATAGTGGGTAATATAGTTGAGTATTATGATTTTGGTATTTATGCGGCATTTACAGCAACTATAGGTAGAATATTTTTTCCAAGTGATACAGCATTGCATCAGATGATGCTTGCATTTTTAGTATTTGCGGTGGGCTTTATGATGAGGCCGTTTGGAGGTATTATTTTTGGCCATATAGGGGATAAAATAGGCAGAAAAAAAGCACTAACAATCTCAATAATTGGAATGGCGCTTTCTACCTTCGCAATTAGTATTCTTCCTAGTTATGAATCTGTTGGAGTGCTGGCGCCAATATTACTGATTATAATTCGCCTTATTCAAGGAATATGCATTGGTGGAGAAGGTGCTGGTTCTGCAATTTTTATACTTGAGCATTTAGAAGGCTATAAAACTGGATTAATTGGCAGTATCGTTATGGCTTCAAATATGATTGGAACATTGCTTGCAATGTTAGTTGGACTTGTAATAGTCAATTTTACTGATGATGATTTTAGTTGGCGCTACGGATTTATGCTTGGAAGCATTATGGGTTTTGTAGGGCTTCATTTAAGAAGAAAGCTTGCAGAAACACCTGTATTTCAAGAAATGCAATTAAAAGAAAAGCATGCAGATATACCAGCCTTGCAGGTTGTAAAAAAAGAGTTAGCAAGCGTATTGTTGATTTTATTTTTAGCTGCAGCTGCAACATCTACTGCATATACAATTAGAGCGTATCTTGCGATATTTTTTTCTCAATTCTTGTTATTCTCGCAAACCGAATCATTGCTTCTCACTATATCTTGTTTATTGGTTTTTATTTTACTACTTCCTTGTTTTGGAATGATTGCAGATAGCGTTGGTTATAAAAAATTCCTAAATATCACCTGCATAGCAATTATAATGCTCATATATCCAACTTTTTATTTATTAGTAAATGGAGGTGAAAATTTAATATTTATATTTATTGGAATTACTGTCTTGGGTGCGCTTGCAGCTGCTATATCGGCACCTGCTTATCCTTATGCAGTGCAAATTTTTAGTCCTGAATTCAGATATTCTGGACTTGCGCTTAGTTGGAATTTAGGAAATGCATTTTTTGGTGGTACGACACCCACGATATCAACTTGGCTTGCTCAAAAAATAAATCCAATAGCACCAAGTTATTATCTACTTTTTACTAGTTTATTATTTTTAATAGCTCATCATATCACTTGCAAATACATACATAAAAAATAAAAGAAGTATTTATTATATAAATCTAAAATGACCTTATAGCGCAGTTTAAAGGCGTTATAATACTGCACTTATTGTAATAAGTTTATAATAGTTTATAATATCTTAATATAAACTTAATAAAGGCGATGTTCAGTATGGTTAATAATTTATACAATAAAATCATTCCTGTAATGTTATGCGGTGGTAATGGAAATAGAGTAAGGCCATTATCTTCTTATGATACTCCGAGGCAATTTTTAAAATTTCCCGG
>JAQCBG010000075.1 GCA_027621485.1 Pseudomonadota bacterium | reverse complement strand
CTGGAGAGTATCGATATTCTATAGCTTCTTCTTTTGAGCGTATAGAACGTGTTTCAAGTAGCGCGGCATCAAAAAGCCTTGTTTCTTGAATAACATTCTTGCCAGATTCAATTAATTGTATTTGTCTGGCAGCTTCAAATTCTATTGCTTTTGATATATTTTTAATTGAGTTAACGTTTTTAATTTCTACCCTTGTGCCGAATTTTTTGGAGTTTTTTCTCATCACAGAAACATTTGCGTCGCATCTCATAGAGCCTTTTTCCATGTCGCCATCGCAAGTTCCAAGATAACGCATTATAAGTCTTAGTTTTTTTATAAATTCTACAACCTCACTGCTGCATCTCATATCGGGCTCCGTTACAATTTCCATAAGTCCAATTCCCGCCCTATTTAAATCTATAAAAGTTTCATTGGGGCTTTGATCATGAAGACTTTTTCCTGCATCTTCTTCCATGTGTATATGATGTATTCTGATAAATTTCTCCTCATTATTTGTTGTGATTAAAATTCCCCCAGCTTTTACTATTGGATGAAAAAATTGCGTAATTTGATAGCCTTTTGGTAAATCTTGATAAAAATAGTTTTTTCTATCAAACATAGAAAATGTACTAATATTTCCCCCAAGTCCAAGACCAGTTTTTATAGTTTGCTTAACGCACAACTCATTTAAAGCATTCCTGGCATTCCAGCATCTATAAACGACACATTACTGTTTTGTTTTGCTCCAAAATTTGTACTACTACGTGAAAATATTTTAGAATGAGAAGAGATTTGCGCATGAATCTCTAGTCCTATAACGCATTCCCAATTTTTATCAAAATTTTCTGTCATGTTGTTTTATTCTGCAAATTTTTATTATTTTGTTTTTTGATTAAAACCTCCAATATTCTGTGTTTTTTCATTTTTGTTATCTGAAATTCCCAACTCTCTAAAATGAATTTTTCTCCAGGTTTAGGAAAATTTTTCATATGTTTTAATAAAAAACTTGCTAGAGTTCTGTAATCTTCTTTATCTTCGTCTGGAAGGAATTCAATAGCAAGTAGAGATTTTAATTCATCTATAAGAAGAGTGCCGCTTACTAAATAAGAATTGTCTGCGTTTTGTATGACGTCCAATAATGCATTAATATCTGAATCTCCAGTAATACCTGTTAATACTTCTATGACATCATTAATTGTTACGATTCCCTCAATATCGCCGTATTCATCAACGACAATTGCGCTATTTACTTTTTTCTTTTTAAAAGCCTCAATTAAATTGCTTATACATGCCATCTCTGGGATATATAATGTGCTATTCTTATTTTTAAGATGAAGTAGCGATTCGTTATTTTTTGCGGCTAATAGATTTTTTGCAGAGACTATGCCAATAATTTCAGAGAAATTGCCTTTTATTAATATAAAATAATCTTCTAATTTCTTTCTTGCAATTTCCTGATTATATTCAATTGTATTATTAATATCAATTGATATTACATTTGATCTTGGCGTCATTATTGCCCCTACTTGTATAGTATTAAGATGCATAATGCGTCTTAATATTCCCATATCTCCTTTACTTAGTAATTGAAGTCTCTCTGCCTGATACACAATAGATTTTAAATCTGAATTTGTAATATTTGCAGCTCCTTTACTATATTTCATTATTATTTTCATAATAATGCTAGTAATTACAGAGACAAGCTTTACGATAGGGAAGAATACAATATTCCAAAATACTATTGCTCTTGCTACAAACATTGCGATTTCTTCAGGATAAAGCATTGCAATTCTCTTTGGTAGCACTTCTCCAAGTACTGTTAAGAATGTTGTAATAATAAGTACAATTATACTACTTATTGTTGCGCTGTAATTTTTTGCATGCGGCAGAATCTTATCTGCAATATCTTGAATATCATCACCAAGAGTTGCTCCGCTATAGATGCCTATTAAGATATTCATCAATGTTATTCCTACTTGAACTGTAGAAAGGAAGCTCTCTGGTGTATTAGCAAATTGCAGAGCAATAGATGCAGATTTATCTCCTGATTTTGCAATCAAAGATAATCTTGCTTTGCTAGATGCAATAATTGCGATTTCTGCAGTAACAAAGAAAGCATTGAGCAAGATTAATATAGGTAGAACGAGAGTTGCGGGGGGTAGATCCATTATAAAGAATTAAAATTACCACAAGGATGCAAATTACTGTCTAATGAAAATCTATCATCAAATACAAAGCAATTACCAGTCCATGCGCCATTAATATTATTAGTTTTAGATAGATAATTTAATATACCACCTTTTAGGTGAAAAACTTTTTGAAAGCCTTTCTGTTTAAGATATGCTGTAGATTTTTCACATCTAATTCCTCCTGTGCAAAACATTGCAATACACTGATCTTTCGAATAATGCTGTAGGTTTTTATCTAGCCATTTTACAAGTTCTGTGAAATTATCTGTCATTGGATCAATAGCATTTACAAAACTACCAATTGCAACTTCATAGTAATTTCTAGTATCAATTAGTATAACATTATCCTGAGTAATAAAACTATCCCAATCTTTTGGTTCTATATATTCTCCGGTTTGCTCTGTCTTTGTGTTTACTATATTGTTAAACGTTACTATTTCTGGCTTGATTTTGATTTTCATTTTACGAAAAGGTATCTGAGCTGCAGATGAATTATTGGGCTGTGAAATATTGATCTTGTATTTTTTGAGAAAAATCTCATGCATTTGATTAATGCATTCAGCGTCTCCACAAATTGTTGCATTTACTCCTTCTTTAGCAATTATTATTGTGCCAAGTATAGAGAGATTTTTGCATTCATTATATAAGTGCAGTCTTAGTGCTTCAGTGTCATCTATTTCACAAAAACCATAAAATGAAGATATTGTATAGTAATTTTGCATCTATAAATAAAGCATATTAAATAATTTCTAAAAGATTCAAAGTCTTACTCACGCGCAATATTGAAGTAAAATAATTTAAGAGTAATTCTTAATACCTTCTTTAATGATCTGCATTGCATCCGCTTTACCTCTCCAACCAATAATACTTGCCCACTTATTTTTTTCAAGATCTTTGTAATGAGTAAAAAAATGCTCTATTTGAGAAATTAAAGTATGTGGCATATCATTGTATTCTTCTACATCGTCAAATGATGAATCTAATTTTTTTATTGGAAGGGCTAAAATTTTAGCATCTTCTCCTTTTTCGTCTTGAGTGAGTAACACTCCAATTGGTCTTGTAACAATCAATGAACCAGGAATTATTGGATGACTTGTATGAACAAGAACATCAACAGGATCTCCATCGCCAGATAATGTTTTTGGTATGAACCCATAGTTTGCAGGATAATGCATTGGAACACTTATAAATCTATCAACAATCATCATTTGAAGATCTTTATCAAACTCATATTTAACGGGTCCAGAAGATGGTGTGATTTCGATAATAACGTTAAATTCACCAGATTCTGCATTGCCATATGATATAGAGCTGTAGTTCATTGATAGAATATAAAATATTTTGTTATAGTATCAGTTCAAACTTCTATTATAGAAAATATACTTATGCAAACTGAATTTTACAATGGCTTAAATCATTTCTTATTTAATAAATATATTTAAGAACTTACTATAAGTGCTCTTTTTGCCATATTCCTTGATCTTCTTTAAAAATAGAAAGAGATG
>JAQCBG010000074.1 GCA_027621485.1 Pseudomonadota bacterium | reverse complement strand
TCTTAGAATGGCTTTGGATGGTATACTATTCCTTAAAATATAAGGTTTTTCTTTGTCCTATTTTACCACTATTTAGCAAAACAATAAAAAATATACTAAATAAGACATTTGCAGGAATTATAGGATCTAGCGTTACTCAAATTAATATATGGATTAATATGGTACTTGCTTCATTTGTAAATCAAGGAATATCATATCTTTATTATGCAGATAGAATAGTGCAGCTTCCACTTGCACTTATTGCAACCTCTGCAACAACAGTGTTACTGCCAACTCTTTCTTCAGAAATTTCCACAAAAAGCACTCACGTTAACAAATCGCAGTCTGATATAATTCGCATCATATTGTTTTTTATTATACCCTCAGCATTTACTTTATATTTTTTTAACTTTGAAATCGTTGAATTTTTATTTCAAAGAGGTGCATTTAATGAAGAGTCAAGCATTAAAACGTCTCAGGCTCTAAGAATTCTTGCAATAGCTTTGCCTGCATACGCACTAATCAAAATGTTTAATAATATATTTTATGCAAATAAAAATACAAAAACTCCTGTAAAAATTGCATTTTTAACGCTGATCTTGCATGCCATTCTGGGCGTTTTTTTACTGACAAAAATGCAACATATAGGAATCGCAACAGCATCTGCAATATCATCTTGGTTTAATACATTGATTTTATTTTTCTTACTACTTCAAGGTAAAAAATTATTTATTAACATCAATAAATTATGCAAGGATTTAGCTATATTTATTTTGTGCTCTTTTATTTTAATATTTATTACGCAATACATGCTAAGCGTTATACATTGCCACATACTAATATCTCTAGCTGCAGGAGGATTCTTTTATTGTATATGCGCAATAACCTGGATAAAAACACAAATACGTAAAAATAATTGACGCCTTCTTTAAGATTAACAATTTTGCAAATTCATTATACGCCCCAAAGAAACCTCTTTTGCACCCAAAACTCGTTTTTTTTATTACTC
Source organism: Pseudomonadota bacterium (assembly GCA_027621485.1). GTDB lineage: Bacteria > Pseudomonadota > Alphaproteobacteria > Rickettsiales > Midichloriaceae > JAQCBG01. The sequence continues at coordinate 2,708 of JAQCBG010000074.1, read as the reverse complement.
AGTAAGCACCATTCATTGCTGCATTTTTTCAATCTTAGTATTACTCCTTCTTTAATTTTATAAATTGGCCTTCCTATTTTGCTATTTGGAAAACGAAATGCATAAACAAATCCCTCTTTTGAATCTTTATTTTGAATAACAGCATGTTTTACTCTTCCAAGAAGCTTTGTGTGCATCCATCCTTTATTGCCTCTTACATCTTCTACAAATTTTAGATTTTCAAATTTTGCAATCACTCTCATAGGATATCCATTGCATGCTTTATACTTTATTTTTATTGGATAAGACATTGCAGGTCCGTTTCTCATATTAACTTCAGAAGATTTTAAAAATAAAAATTCTTCATGATCGCCATCTACTTCAAAGGCGATATCATTTGATACGCATTCTTTAGAATGTAAGAAAAATGCGATATAAGATACGCACAATATAATATAGAACTTCTTCAATCTTGCCTCATTTCAAATTTCATTATATAGCAATCTGCTCTACAAATGTTTTGTCTGCATTTGTCTCAACTTTTAATATGCTAGCGCCCATAGCGCATCCCAAATCTCTTAAAGAAGATCTACTTAGGTATTGAGTCTTGATTCTAATTTCAGGTATCACCTTTCCAACAGAGACTCCCAAAATAGATTTTTGCTTCCTAACATCATTTAACAATTGTCGCGCTTCACTACCTTGCTTCATTGTATTCTGATCTTTGAGTAAAATTGCAGTATCTGGCCACATACATCTTGAATGTACAGATTTGCGATTTCCAAGTACATTTTGAAAAAGCTCTTCTGTTATATATGGAATAAATGGCGCAAATAAAATTAATACCACTTCAAATACATGCGTGATTGTAGCAAATGCGCTGATTTTTTTTGCAAAAAAATCATTACAATCATTTTCCTTCGTATCTTTATGATTGTTATCTAAAATTTCCGGACCATATTGATTTGAATGCTCGTCTAAATAAAGTCGCTTTTTCACAAGCTCTATATAATCATCGCAAAATATTTTCCAAAAAAACTCCTCAACTCTAGTTCTAGCGTCTGAATACTCAAATTTTTCAAATGCTCCAGTAACGTATTGAATAACCAATTGCATTTCTGAAAGCACCCAAATATCAAGCTCTTCATATATAATATTTTCCTGCAATAGATGCTTTAAAGTGAGTTTTTTACTCAAGATAGCATTCACAGTTGCAAGTTGACTTGATGATAAATGAGACTTACTACCTTCCAAGTTATCCTTATGAAGTTTAAAAAATTTCCCAACATTCCAAAGCTTATTAAGTAATCTTTTACCATTTTGCATCGCATCTTCGGAATATATAATATCCGCTCCAAGCTTTGAATTAGAAGCCCAATAACGCAGCACATCTGCACCTTGTTGCTCAATAAGATCTCTTGGGTCTTTGGCATTACCTTTGGATTTGCTCATCTTATTTTTATCAGCAGTAAGGCACCATCCGCTAATCATAATATTCTTCCAGGGTATGGAATTTTGATGATAAAACGCCTTTACTATACTTGAGAAAGTCCAAGTTCTAATGATTTCATGAGCCTGAGGCCTTAAGTCTGCTGGAAATAGTTTTGCATGTCTATTTGCATCAAACGCAAGCTCATTATTTATCCCAAAACTTGAGAGTTGAGGCGTAATAGCGCTTGTTGCCCATGTATCCATAACACTTACATCACATTCTACCTCATCTGCTAAATATCCTTTTGGAAGATTAATTTCTGGATTCACAGGCAAATCCTCTTTCTCTGCAACTATTATTTTTCCTTCTTCCCCCTTGCGTTTTGAATACCAAATTGGAAATTGTACGCCAAAATATCTTTGCCTAGAAATACACCAATCTTGATTAAGTCCTAATATCCAATTATCTAATCTTTGCTTCATATGAATTGGATGCCAATTGCATTTTGCAGATTGTTGCAAGAATTCTTCTTTATTATCAAGTAATTTTATATACCACTGCTTTGTTGGTATAATCTCAAGCACTGCACCAGAGCGTTCCGCGCACTTAATACTTTGATTGATTTCTTGACTCGCAGTAATCAAGTGTTGAGCTTTTAACATATCAGATATAAATCTACGCGCCTCAAGAACAGTCATTCCATTCAAAGCATTGCTTTGAATCATCTTGCCAGATTTATCAATTACTTGTTTAATTGGCAGATCAAAATCTCTTTGCCATTTAATATCTTGAATATCTCCAAAGGTGCAGCACATCACAATGCCACTACCCTTCTCTATATCAACATCAATACTTTCAAGTAAAGGTACCTCTTGATTAAAAATTGGAACTATTGCTGTTTTGCCTCGTAATACTTTGTTATATCTTGGGTCCTCTGGATTATAAAAAATTGCAACGCAAGCACTAAGCATCTCTGGCCTTGTTGTTGCAATAATAATCTCATCTCCAGATGTAATTTGGAATTTAATATATAAAAAATGCCCAAGCCTCTCTTTATCTTCCATTTCTGCCTGCGATATTGCAGTTAAATCTACCGGATCCCAAAATGTTGGCCCAAAACGCAATTCCACTAATTTTTTCTCATAAAGATCTATAAACGAAAGCTGAGATAGCTTTACGCTTTGATCACTAATTGTTTGATACTTCTTACTCCAATCAAAACTAAAGCCCATCGCATTAAACAGTTTTGCAAATTCATTCTCGGATTCTGCAATAACTTCTAAGCATTTTTTTTGAA
>JAQCBG010000073.1 GCA_027621485.1 Pseudomonadota bacterium | reverse complement strand
AATACTTATTAAATACTTATTAAAAATTCATATAAAGTTGTTAAAATTCATAATATTCATAGATTGATAGCAATAAGAATTTGACAAGCTGGTGAGTTATGATATTTACTCATCTTCTCTGTTTATTTAAATATAACAAATGGTGCGTTATGAGTACTGATATAGAGATGCAACTTATTAAGTTAATTGCAAAACATATCGAAGATAAGCCTGGCGGCATAAATCCAAGTAATATCAATTCTAATTCTTCTTTTACTAAAGATCTTCAATTAGATAGTTTAGATATGGTTGAGGTTGTGATGCTTATAGAAACGGAATTTGATATAGAGGTCTCAGATAGTGAAGCTGCAAAAATGCAAACAATATCTGATGCCGTAGAATATATAAAAAATAAAAAATTGAATACTCAATAGATCAATCGATATCTATTACATCATCTTTTAAAATATAAGCTACTTGATGAGAAGAGTTGTTATAACTGGCCTTGGTGCCGTAACCCCACTTTGTATTGGATCTTTAAGATCTTGGAATATGCTCATTAGCGGCGCTTCTGGCATTTCATTTATTCCTGAACATTTATTCAGAACCGATGATATAAATGTTAAAGTTGCTGGCATCGTTCCAAATAGCTCGCCCGAAGATATTGCTCAATATATATCTCTCTCTGAGCAAAAAAGAATGGATAGATTCATTCATCTTGGAATAATAGCAAGTCATGAAGCAATCTCTGATTCAGGCTGGGAACCCAAAAATGAAAAAGAGAAATCTCGCACAGGCGTCCTTATAGGCTCTGGAATAGGAGGTCTTCATTCAATAGAAAAAAATGTCTTACTACTTCAAGAAAAAGGGCCAAGGAAGATCAGTCCTTTTTTTATACCAGGTAGCTTAATAAACCTTGCTTCGGGCCATGTTTCTATACGTTATGGTTTTAGCGGCCCTAATAACTCTGTTGTGACAGCATGCGCAACTGGTAATCATGCAATTGGAGATGCAATGAATCTAATAAAAAGAGATGAAGCAGATGTCATGATATGCGGCGGCACAGAATCTGCAATTTGCAGAACAGGAGTTGTTGGATTTGCTGCACTGCGCTCTCTTTCAACAAGATCTGATGCGCCAGAAAAAGCTTCAAGACCTTGGGACAAAGATAGAGATGGATTTGTTATGAGTGAGGGCGCTGGAATTCTTGTATTAGAAGAATTAGAGCATGCAAAGGCACGCGGAGCTTCAATATACGCTGAGCTTATTGGATATGGGATGGCTGGAGATGCGCATCATATAACATCACCACACCCAGATGGAAGAGGAGCATGTAGCGCCATGAAAGAAGCACTTAGGTCTGCCAATATAAATCCAGAAGATGTTGATTATATCAATGCACACGGCACATCAACTCCAGTTGGCGATACAATAGAAGTTCAGGCCGTAAAAAAAGTCTTCAAAGATGATGCAAAAAAAATACCCATCTCTTCTACAAAATCTTCTATAGGGCACTTATTAGGTGCTGCAGGAGGTGTTGAGTCAGTTTTTAGCGTAATGGCAATTTACGATCAAAAAATTCCACCTACTTTGAATTTAGAAAATCCATCTCCAGGGTGCGATCTAGATTTTGTGCCTCATAACGCAAGAGATGCAAAAATTTCAATCGTACTCTCGAATTCTTTTGGCTTTGGTGGCACGAATGCTTCGCTTATATTTCGTAAAATATAAAAAATATTAAAAAATCTCGATTTAATAGCGCAATAAGGATATTGTGAGATTGGCAAAAATGCTTCTTACTAGAATGCACATTATTACTTTATGCAAAAAAACTTTATATTAAGTGATTCTTTAACACCTAAAGGAGATCAACCACGCGCAATAAAAGAAATTTTAAATCATTTAAATCAAGGTCAAAAAAATCAAGTATTACTTGGCGTAACAGGTTCTGGAAAAACATTTACAATGGCAAATGTTATAGCAGAATATGACAGGCCAACACTGATAATGGCACATAATAAAACTCTTGCAGCACAACTTTATTCTGAAATGAAAGAGTTTTTTCCAAAAAATGCAGTAGAATATTTTGTTTCTTATTATGATTATTATCAACCAGAGGCATATATAGCAAGTAAGGATCTATACATAGAAAAAGATGCAAGTATTAATGAAAAATTAGATTTATTTAGGCACTCAGCAACGAGAAATTTATTAGAAAGACAGGATGTAATAGTTGTTGCATCAGTTTCTTGTATATATGGTCTTGGCGCCCCAGAACTTTATTTGCAAATGACTCAGAAGTTAAATGTTGGTGATACTTTAAAGCGTCAATTGTTTATTGAAAGATTAGTTGAGCTTCAATACAAAAGAAACGATATTGTAATGGAGAGAGGAAATTTTAGATTAAGAGGTCAGAGCATAGATATATTTCCATCTCATTATCAAAATGCCGCATGGAGAGTCAATTTTGATGATGACTCAATAGAATCAATTTATGAGTTTGATCCTCTAAACTTCAATATAATACAGCATCTAAAAGAAGTCACAATCTTTGCAAATAGTCATTACGTCACACCAAGACTCACCTTGAAACAAGCAGTTAAGCAAATAAAGCTAGAGCTAAAAGAACGCTTAAAAGAGCTACAAGCAAAAGAAATGATAGTAGAAGCAAAACGCCTGGAACAAAGGGTAAATTTTGATATTGAAATGATTGAACAAACAGGTAGCTGCAAGGGAATTGAAAATTATTCAAGATATTTATCTGGTAAAAAAGAAGGTGAAGCGCCCCCAACTCTTTTTGAATACCTTCCAAAAGATGCACTTTTAATTATAGATGAAAGCCATGTCACTGTTCCTCAGATAAAGGCAATGTATAACGGAGACAGAGCTAGAAAAGAATCTTTAGTAGAAAATGGATTTAGATTAAAATCTGCACTCGATAATAGACCTCTTAAATTTACAGAATGGCAAGATATGAGACCGCAAACTCTTTTTGTTTCTGCTACACCTGGAAAAATAGAGCTTGAAATGACTAATTATGAGTATATAGAGCAAATCATAAGGCCAACTGGACTTCTTGATCCAAAATGCATTATTAGGCCAATCAATAGCCAAGTTGATGATTTAATAAATGAATGCAAAAAAGCTGCTACAAATAATGAAAGAGTGCTTGTGACGACATTAACAAAAAAAATGGCAGAAGATTTAGCATCATATCTTACAGATGTAGGTGTTAGAGCTGTATATTTGCATTCTGAAATCAGTACACTTGAACGCATAGAGATTATTGATCAACTAAAAGCCGGAAAGCATGATGTTTTAGTTGGAGTAAACTTACTAAGAGAGGGCCTTGATATTACAGAATGCTCTCTTGTTGCAATACTAGATGCTGATAAGGAAGGTTTTTTACGATCAGAGACATCATTAATTCAAACAATTGGAAGAGCTGCGCGCAATATTAAAGGAAGAGCAATTCTCTATGCAGATAAAATTACAGATTCAATAAAAGCTGCAATGGATATAACAGAACAAAGAAGAAAAATTCAAATGGAATTTAATAAAATTAACAATATCTCTCCATCTTCAATTAATAAAAAAACATCTGAAAATATTATTTCACAAGCTTTAGCTGAAATGAAATGCACCACTTCTCAAAGCAAATCTTCCGAAAGTACCGCCCCAAAAGATTTAAAATCTCAGTCAACATCAATTAAAAAGCTAGAAAAAAAGATGAATAAAGCGGCAAAGGAAATGAATTTTGAGGAGGCTATAAAACTTAGAGATCAAATTGAAGAATTAAAAAAATATTTATAAAAAACTATATACTAAAATTCAATGCAAAAAATTCACTGTTACGTGATGCTTATAATGCTCACAATAAATTTTATATCAAATGCAGCAGCAGAGATAAGTCCTATAATTGGCGCGCAAGTTACAGGCGCAGCATCTTTTGATGAACCTTGGAATACAAGATTCAATACGCAAGTAGGATTACATGGAAAC
>JAQCBG010000072.1 GCA_027621485.1 Pseudomonadota bacterium | reverse complement strand
ATCTATTGAAATTGTAAAAATTTCTTTAGGTATGGATTATGATATATATGTGAATGAATACATTGAAGAATTAACAAAATTTACTTTTGGTCTTGAAGCAGATGAAAGGGCACAGGGTAGCATATATGATTATGTGCAAGCAAGGATGAAAGAAGAAGGTGTGCCAGAGCCAGAAAATTTAGATTTATTAATAAATTATGTTGTTGAGCATAAAAAAGTTACAAGTGGAGAAAAAGGTGATGAGCGTGCAAGTGGCAGTTTAAATGAATATTTGCAAAAAATATTTGAGGAAAGGGACCTGAAATATAAGAGTAAAGTTGTAATTGCAGAGATCAGTGAGGATTATGGAATACTTGGTCAATATGTAGACACTGATGTAGAAGATATTGCTAAAAATCTTGGGATCAGTAATAGGGTGATAGACTATGATAAGAAAATAAAAATTCTTCAGGGTAGAAGATTTATTGAAGAATATTATGAACAAGATCCGTTAAAATTAAGTAACGTCGATCTATCAGGTTGTGTATTTTCTAACGTTGTATTTTACAAATCATTGAATGGAGCAACACTTAGAGATTGCGTACTTAATGATAATGTTATTTTTTCTGCATGCGATTTATCAAATGCAGATTTTAGAGGGTCAAAATTAAATTGTGAATTCCGTGACTATTTGTTGGCAGATGGTGAATTACCAGACGGGTCAGGGGAAAGATTGTTGGAATCAGTCAAGTTAGACTACTCAGATGCACAGAGTATGCAGATGCTCAAGTTATTTAGAATAGAAGCTCAGGATAAAAACCCTTTGCCATCTAATGAAAGAACTTTTGAAGATTATGACCCTATAGAAAGGTCTAATAGGGAAAATGAAGTAATAAGACGTTATAAATTTGAGTGTGAAGATGAAATTAATCGATTTAAGAGAGAAAAGTTAGCTACGCAGGGTTACGTTAATTGGGCTAGAAGTTTTGTAGTCACAACCGAAGAGCAAAAAAGGCTACAAGCTGAGATTCAAGAAGGTACTCAAGAAATTCAAAAGAAATATGCTAAGCTAACTGAAAGTGCCCTATTTGTCATAGCAAATGAGTATATCATAGAATTAAAAACTGCAAATTATGATCCCACATATTTACCAAAAAATTCTGAGCAAGCAAATGCAATAAAAGTTAGATTAAAAGCAACGCAACAGGATTTAGAAGAGTATATTTCAAAGGGTAAGAAATCGTCATTTAATGAATTTTTATCTACTAAACCAGAAAATGAGGAAATTCTAAGACAAGCTGAAATTATGCATCCCAATAAGCTTGTTGTTCCCGTAGGAGATTTTTTTTACGAAGGAAAAAGTTATCAAACTATAACTGGACTAAATTTATCTAAATTAGATTTAAGTGGGGTTAATTTTGCTCGAGTTACATTTAAAGATTGTCAATTTGACGGCACTAATTTAACAGGTGCAAGTTTTGAGACAGCGGTTTTAAAAGATAGTTCTTTCGTTGGAGCTGAGTTAACAGATGCCAATTTAATAGGATTATTTGGTGATAATATTAACTTTACAAAAGCCTTAATGCCTAGAGTAAGAATGATGTATAGTAATTTTAATAACTCAAATTTTGAAGGAGCATTGCTATATTCAGCAGATTTGATGGGATCAAATATTGAAAATTCAAGCCTCAAAAAAGCTATAGCTGATAGAGCAGATTTAGAAAGAGTCAATTTAAGATATGTGGATGCACAATACGTAAAAATGAGAAAAGCCCATCTTAAAAAAGCAGTTTTGGATGGTGATTTTTCTTATGCAGACTTGACTGGTGCTGTGATGGAAGGTATTACCGCAAATAAAGCAAAATTTACAGAAGCAGTTTTGGAAGATGCTAACTTAAAATATGCTAATCTAAGAGGAGCAATATTAGAAAAAATTAAAGCTAAGGGTGTCGATCTATCGCATGCTGATCTTGAATCAGCTAAACTTGAACTAGCTGATCTTTCTAAAGCAATAATGGATGATGTAAGTGCAAGGTTTACAGATTTTCAAAAAGCAAATATGCAAGATGTTCATGCTCATCAGGCTGATTTTTCCCATGCAGTTATGGAAAACATCAAAGGGGAAAGACTGGATGTATCTGGAGCCATTTTAGAAGAAACTAAACTTAGAAATGCGAATTTAACGGAAGCAGTCTTGGAAAACATAGCAGCTTATAAAGCAAATTTTCAGGGAGCAATCCTAAATGAGGTTAATGCAAAATTTGCAGAAATGATAGCATGTGACTTTAGTGATGCGATAGCAAGAAATATGGATGTATCTGGGGCTAAATTACCGATGTGTCATATGGAAAGAACTGATTGTACCGGAATGAAATTTGATTACGACACATTGCTTCTAGACGTTAATTTTAGAGATGCAGTTGGTGCAGAAGCACTAATTGAGCTTCAAGAAAAACAACATTTAATTAAAGATCAGTTATTTGGTAGAAGTGCTTACGGATATTGTAGAAATAATGTTGACGGTAGTAATGATAGATTCAAATGTCAAAGAATTGGCGCTGCTTTGCTTTCTTCGGTAATTGGAGGAGGAGCTGGATATACTTTGTCAGGTCCATTTGCAGGAATTGCAGGTTCTGTAGTGGCTGGATTAGTGAGTGATCGTGCATTATACGCCGTAAAAGAAGGGTATTTTAAAGAGCAAGGATATATTAGCAATCAATTAGGTGATAAGCTTGCAGAATTAGGAGCAATTGCTATTGCAACTGGAGCAGGAAGCTTAGAAGCAGGAGTTAATGCTATTCCTATTGCGGCAACATTATGTGCTGCTACTGGTTTAATATCTCCATCTAGTGTAGGTGCAACAATCGGAGGAGCATTAAGTACTTATGCAGGCATTAATATTCTTAAACAAGGGTTTGCTGAGCAAAGTTATACAAAAAAAATTATAGGGGGTACGTTAACTGGTATGGGTGCTATTGCAACATATGTTGGATTATCTTCTTTAGGAGCTGGCTTTAATATGTTTGCAGGGACGCTTTTGTGTGGAGCTACTGCTGGTGGGCTACATGGTGGTATTTTTGCTTATAAACAGCTTAGAGATTATGATGAAGATAAAAAAACTGGTATGAGGCCAGAAGAAATTTATACTGTAAGTATTCAGAAGGGAGAAGAGAGCTTTAAAAAATTGTGGCCAACCAAAAATAAATTTATTTGTGCACTTGTTTTTGCGGCCCTTGCGGTTAGTGCGGTGTTAATGTTAAATCCAATTTCAGCTGGGTTTGGTTTTATTACAAGCTCAATTATATTGGCAAATGCTAGTTTTGCTGTTGGAGCTTTTGGTTTTACCTGTGGCTATTTATATGATGAAAAATTATCTTTTTGGAATAATATTAGCTTTGATGGAATAAAGGCTTATTTTCAACAACCAAGCCATGGAAAACAATTGCCTAAAGGAGAGGTTTCAAAAGCGGTAGAAGGCCCTAACTTATCTCAAGGATACATCATTGATCAACCTGAGCAGTTTACTCCAATAAAAGGTGCGACTAATAGTAAATATTTTTCGGGAATTGATGTCAGTATTAGAAATGATTTTGCACCAAAACATGAGGTAATAAAAGATCCTATTGATCAATTCGTAGAAAGACAAACAGAAATATGCATGGAAAAAAGAAACAGTGAGGTTGCAAGGAGAATAATAGATGAAAAAATATTGCCTCCTCTAACACCACACACCCCTGAGATTATTGGATCAGCCAAATTATCTGCTCAGCTAATAGGTAAAAGGTAATTTTTTTTGATACGTCAGTTTATAAGAGTAATTTTTGAGACAAGTTGATCTACTGGAATGTATGAGCAGAATATATTTATTGCACAACTTTAATATACGAACTTTTTCTTAGATTTTTAATAAAATTTCTTAAATTTGAGCTTAATTTTTGATTATAAAGTATATTTTTAACCTCTTCTTCACTAAGCTGTTTTAGATTTTTGTCCAGTTTTTTGATGTCCTCAATTTTTAAAACTATGATGCTATCATTTGTTTCAAT
>JAQCBG010000002.1 GCA_027621485.1 Pseudomonadota bacterium | reverse complement strand
ACATGACGGAGTGCTTGTAAAGAGAGTAGATCCTGAAATTAAAACTACAAGCGGCCTTTATCTTCCAGATAATGCGCAAGAAAAATCTGCATTTGCGATTGTGATTGCTATTGGCGATGGCAGAGAATTGGATGATGGAAAAATTCGCCCTCCAAAAATTAAAGTTGGAGATAAAGTATTGCTCGCTAAGTGGGGCGGCACAGAAGTAAAGGTTCAAGGAGAAGAATATTTGATCGTTAAAGAATCAGAATTACTTGCTGTAGTACAATAAAATATCAAAATGCACAGCACTTTTTATGTGCATCTTAAAAAATATATTTAATATGAAAATTTAACAGGTTTTAATATGGCTGATAAAATAATACTAAAAGGCTATGAAAGTAGAGCAAAGCTACTGAAAGGCATGCAAGAAATTGCAGATGTTGTATGCTCTACACTTGGACCAAGAGGTCGTAATGTAATTATAGAGCAGTCTTTTGGCGCTCCAAAAATTACAAAGGATGGCGTTTCTGTTGCAAAATCTTTAGATCTTGCAGATAAGCTTAGTAACTTAGCTGCTCAATTAGTGAAAGAGGCTGCAAATAAAACAAATGACACTGCTGGAGATGGCACAACAACAACAGTTTCTCTTACAAGAGCTTTAATTGAAGAAGGAGCTAAATACATGGTTTCTGGAATGAATCCTGTTGGCCTCAAGTACGGAATTGAAAAAGCGACCCGCCTTGTTGTTGAAGAGCTTAAAAGAATGTCTAACCCTATTGAATCTACAGATAAGGTAGCTCAAGTTGCAACTATTTCTGCAAATGGTGATGTCGAAATTGGTAAAAAAATCGCAGAAGCATTTGAGAAAGTGGGCGAAGATGGAGTTGTTACTGTAGAAGAAGCAAATAAAAGCGATGATTTTGAGGTTGAAGTTGTTAAGGGAATGAAATTCGATCGTGGATTTATTTCTCCGTACTTCGCTACAAATCAAGAAAAAATGATTTGTGAATTTGAATCTCCTAGTATTTTACTAGTAGATCAAAAAATTAGCAGTATGCAGCAATTGATGCCAATTTTAGAAAAAACAGTTCAGCAAAGCAAGCCTTTAGTTATAATAGCAGATGACGTGGAGGGAGAAGCTCTTGCAACGCTTGTTGTAAATAAAATGCGCGGCACACTTAAAGTTGTTGCTGTAAAGGCACCTGGATTTGGAGATCGCAAAAAAGAGATGTTTAAGGACATTTCAATTTTAACAGGCGGTGAGCTTATTAGTGAAGATTTAGGTAATAAACTTGAGAATGTTGAAATTTCTCATCTTGGAAGCGCTAAGAAAGTTATTGTCACAAAAGATGATACAGTCATTGTTGATGGTAACGGCGAGCAAAGTAAAATTGATGCGCGCAAGTCTCAGATTAGAGCGCAAATTGATGAAGCAACATCTGAATATGACAGAGAAAAACTTCAAGAGCGCCTTGCAAAACTTTCAAATGGTATTGCTGTACTACGCGTAGGTGATTTTACAGAAGTTGGATTAAAAGAGAAGAAGGATCGCGTAACAGATGCTTACAACGCAACAAAAGCTGCTCGTGAAGAGGGAATCGTATGTGGCGGCGGATGTGCGCTTCTTTATGCGGGAAGAGTTCTTGAGAAAACACAGTGGAATGATGAAGCAGAAAAAGCTGGTATGATTGTTGTAAGAGAGGCTTTATATGCGCCTATTAAGAAAATTCTCGAAAATGCTGGCGCAAATAGCGCACTTATCATTAGTAAGTTAATGGAAGCTAATGATGATAAGAGGGTATTTGATGCAAGTAAGCTCGAGTATGTAAATGCAGATACTGCGGGCATTATAGACCCTGTAAAAGTCGTTAGAATTGCCCTTCAAAGCGCATCTTCTGTAGCAGCTAATTTCATTATCACAGAAGGCATTATCATAGAGCGCCCTGAAGAAAAAAATTCTAGCAATATGAACATGCCAGCTGGAATGGGAGGTATGGATGGAATGGGCGGCTTCTAATTGACAAGCTAATTTCATAAAAATACTTCATAGCAAAAGGCTATTACTTAAGAAGGGTAATAGCCTTTTGTTTTAATTAATTCATGAATCTTATAGATAGATACTGTGAGATTGACGTTTTAGATATAAATCCATTAACAAAAAGATTTTGGCTTAAGTATTTTTATTATAACAAATTTTACCTATATGGATTTTATTTTTTGGCGCTAAAATTATTTTGTATATAAAGTGTAATTATATCTTTAAAGTCATTTGCGATATTATCTCCTCTGAGTGTGTATTGTTTCTTACCATTAATGAATACTGGCGCCACCGGCTCTTCTCCTGAACCAGGCAGGCTGATTCCAATATCTGCATGTTTACTTTCTCCGGGACCATTTACTATACAGCCCATTACAGCAATATTGAGATTCTCAATTCCTTGATATTGCGCCTTCCATTGCAACATAGAGCAATCAATAAAATTCTGCACATCTTCTGCAAGCTTTTGAAAATATGTACTACTAGTTCTGCCACATCCAGGGCAAGCTGCAATTTTAGGCTGAAATCTTTCTATTTCTAGCGCGTCTAGTACTGCTTTGCATATTTTAATCTCTTGAATTCTACTCTCTCCTAACTTAGGCGTTATGGAGCATCTAATTGTATCTCCTATCCCCTGAGAGAGTAATATTGAAAGTGCAGCAGCTGTTGAGACAGCGCCCGGCAATCCAATGCCTGCCTCTGTAAGGCCAACATGCAAAGGAAAGCGAGAAAGTGAATGAAGTTTCTTATACACTCTTACAACACTTTGTACTTTGCTTGTTTTTGCAGATAATACAATCTGATTCTCTGACATTCCATATCGCAAAGCCTTTCTAGCGCTCATTAATGCAGATTCTACCATTGCATTCTCTACAATTTCTTCTGATGATAAGTGTATTTTATTTTGTGAATTTTCATCCATCATTTGAGATAAAACTTTCTTATCTAAACTCCCCCAGTTTACTCCAATTCTTATTGGCTTATTATATTTTAGAGCGCATTCAATAATAGATTCAAAATGTATATCACGTTTTTCGCCAAATCCCATATTACCAGGATTTATTCTATATTTATCTAAGGATTTAGCGCACTCTGGGAACTCATTCAAAAGAGTATGACCATTATAATGAAAGCAACCAACAATTGGTATATTTGCATGTTTTTGGACTAATTCTTTTATATATGGAGTAGCTTTTGCTGCATCTGCATTATTAACAGTAATTCTTACTATTTTAGCCCCAGCATTATGTAATTCAATGATCTGATCTGCAGTTTCTTTTATATGTTGAGTTGATGTATTTGTCATTGACTGAATAACAACAGGCGCCCCACCACCAACAGAAATATTACCAATTTTTACACTAAAAGTTTTAGTCATTATTGTGCGAAAGCATTGATTTACAATAACGCCTCATATTAATTACACAATCATAGATTGCGCCGCAGCAAGTCTAGCAGTTGGAATTCTATATGGAGAGCAAGAAACGTAGTCCACATTAATTCTATTAAAAAACTCAATAGATTCTGGATCTCCTCCGTGCTCGCCACAAACACCGATAATAATATTTTTATTTACCTCTCTCATACCATATGTTGCGCTTTCAATAATAGCCCCAACTCCAATTTTATCTAATGATATAAATGGGTCTTTATGTAATATATTTAATTCTTGATATTGAGTTATAAATTTACTTGCATCATCTCTTGAGATACCTAGCATTGTTTGAGTTAAATCATTTGTTCCAAAGCTGCAAAAATCAACAACACTTGCTATATCTTTGGCTATGAGAGCTGCTCTTGGCAATTCTATCATTGCGCCAAAATTATATGGAATAGAAAATTGAGCCTGATGTTCAGCAGCTTTTGCGATATTCATAATCATTTTTTTAACAATTAGTAACTCCTCTTTTGAAAATGCAAATGGCACCATAATAGAAGGAACGACATGTATTCCATTTCTAATCACATGACTCGCAGCCTTGAAGATTGCATTAATTTGCGACTCATATATTGCAGGAAATGTTATTGCAAGCCTACATCCTCTATGCCCCAGCATTGGATTTACTTCTTGAATTTTTTGTATATGAGCAAAAAGAATATCGCTTTTAATATTGAGTTGCTTTGCAAGATTCTCTATATCATCACTTTTTTTTGGCATAAATTCGTGTAATGGAGGATCCATTAAACGTATAGTAATTGTTTTATTATCCGATATGCTAAATAACTTAACAAAATCCTCATATTGAAAATCTTCAATAAGTCGTAATGTGCTTTTTTGATCAATTGAGTTTTGATTAAGTATTAAACTACGCATGGTATTGATGCGAGTTTTATTTGAAAAAAACATATGCTCAGTTCTGCATAATCCAATGCCTTCTGCTCCAAAAGAAAGTGCAATTTCCAAATCTTCTTTTGTATCGCAATTTGCAAGTACTTTTAATTTTCGATATTTGTCTGCAAATTGCATTAATGAGTTAAAAGCTTCAGATATTTTTGGCCCTTTGGTTTGTATAGATCCAATAATGACCTCTCCAGTACTTCCGTTAATGGCAATTTTATCACCTTCTTTTAATTTATATTCACCAGCAACTAAAGTCTTATCTTCATAATTAATTGTAATTTGCTCTGCTCCACAAACACATGCTTTACCCATACCGCGCGCAACAACAGCTGCATGAGAAGTCATGCCGCCTTTTGTTGTTAAAATACCTGCTGCAGCATGCATTCCGCCAATATCTTCAGGGGCAGTTTCATTTCTGCATAAAATGACAGATTCACTTTCACTTAATTCTTCTGCTCTTATAGGGCAAAATACTATAACACCATATGCACCACCAGGAGAGGCTGGTAATCCTTTTGCTATAATACTAGAAGATTTATTATTAATTTTAATAGTAGGATGTAATAATTGCTCTATTTTTGAAGCCTCAACTCTCTTACATGCCTCTTTCTCTGAGATAATTTTTTCTTTTGCAAGATCATACGCAATTTGCACAGCGGCCGCAGCAGTTCTTTTGCCGCATCTTGTTTGAAGTAACCAAAGTTTTCCACTTTGAATTGTAAATTCTAAATCTTGCATATCGCAATAATAAGCTTCAAGCTTTGACGCTATCTCTTGAAGCTGCATATATACATCTGGCATATACTCTTCCATAGAGTCTTTTTTTGAACCTATTTCAAGACTACTCTCTTTTGTAATTTGATGAGGGGTATGAGTACCAGAAACCACATCTTCTCCTTGCGCATACGGCAGAAATTCACCATAAAGTTTGCGTTTTCCATCTACTGGACTTCTTGTAAATGCAACGCCTGAGGCACTCTTATTATCATAGTTACCAAAAACCATAGCCTGAATATTCACTGCAGTTCCAAGGCTTTCATCTATATTGTAAATTTTGCGATATTTAATGGCGCGCGAACTGTACCAAGAATTAAATACAGCCTCTATAGCGCATCTTAGCTGCCGCCATACGCACTGTGGTACAATCTGCTTTGTGCTTCTTGATATGATATCTTTATATTTATCAATAAGAATAGGAAATGCATCCTCAGGTAATTTCTCATCTCTATATTCTTTTTGTAATTTTCTATATACCGCATCAAAGCATGATTGATCAATACCAAATACTGCTTTGCTATACATTGAAATAAATCTTCTATAGCTATCGTAGGCGCATTTTTTGTTTTTTGTTTTTTTTGCAAATCCCGCTACTACTTCATCATTAAGCCCCAAATTCAATATAGTTTCCATCATGCCGGGCATTGAAAATCTAGCGCCAGATCTTACAGAAAGAAGTAATGGATTTTCATTAGATCCGAATCTTAAGTTCAATTCTGCTTCTAATCTAGTGATGGCATTTTTTATTTCATTCCAAATTTCCTCTTTTATGCGTTGCTTGTTTGTAAAGTAATCTGCACTAGCTTCCGTTATTATTGTAAAGCCCGGAGGCACAGGTATACCCAGCTGTATCATTTGCTGAAGTCCTGCGCCTTTTGAGCCTAATGTGCTTTTACTATCTCCTTTTATGTCAATTGCAGCATCATATCTATATGAGCCATTAAAATCATAAATCCATTTATTCATTTAATATCCAAGATTCTTATAGGTATTGGTGTTTTTAAAATGTATAAACGCCGCCGTTTATATTAATTGAGATGAAATGATCATAAACCTTTCATTGTATATCTGAAGTATTACTACTTGAGATATTGCCACTTGGCACTTTGAATTGTTGAAAAATTTTAGATTCAATCTCTGCTAAAGTTTCGGGATTATCTTTTAAGAATTTTTTAGAGTTTTCTCTGCCTTGGCCAATGCGCTTTTCATTGTATGAATACCATGATCCAGATTTTGCTATAAGCCCTGTAGCACATCCTATATCAATTATTTCTCCAAGTCTCGATATACCTTCGTTGTATATAATATCAAATTCAGCAGTACGAAACGGAGGCGCTATTTTATTTTTTACAACTTTTGCTCTTGTTTGATTGCCTATAACTTCATCATTTTCTTTAATGGAGCTTACCCTCCTAATGTCAATTCTCACAGATGCATAAAACTTAAGCGCATTGCCTCCTGTTGTTGTTTCTGGATTGCCAAACATTACGCCTATTTTCATTCGAATTTGATTGATAAAAATAATTGCGCATCCAGTTTTTGCAGCACTAGAGGTAAGCTTTCTGAGAGCTTGACTCATGAGCCTTGCCTGAAGACCCATATGACTATCACCCATCTCTCCTTCAATTTCAGCTTTTGGTACAAGAGCTGCGACGCTATCTATCACAATAATTGAAAATCCACCTGATCGAACTAACATCTCAGTTATTTCAAGCGCCTGCTCACCACTATCTGGCTGAGACACTATAAGCTTATCTATATTAACGCCAAGTTTTTTTGCATATGTTGCATCAAGTGCATGTTCTGCATCTATAAATGCACATTCACCACCTGCCTTTTGAGCTTCTGCAATTGCATGCAGAGTTACTGTTGTTTTACCAGAACTTTCTGGGCCATAAATCTCAATAATTCTTCCTTTTGGCAAGCCCCCTATACCAAGAGCCATATCAAGACCTAAGGATCCAGTGGAAATAGATTCAATATCCATACTTCTATTACTTCCAAGGCGCATTATAGAACCTTTGCCGTGAGCTTTTTCAATTTGACTTAGCGCCGCTTCTATGGCTTGAATTTTTTCTCCCATAATCTTCTTTGGTACTTATAAAAATGCAACAAAACTCTTGCAAAAAAGCAAGAATCACAAAAACATATAACTTTTTTTTAATAAAGTAAATTACGAGCTTGTAATATCAGTATTTAGTTTAAAGATGCTACATTACAATCTAAAAACATTATTACCGCATTAAGAAGAAGGGTGAAAAATTATTATTTTATAACCTTTGGAACTGTTAAATAATTGCATTTTACATGCTTTGAGTAATCATGAATATCGCATTTAAGATTTTCACTTACTTCATCTGAGAACATTTGTATATTTTCTTTCGTTACATATATCAAAGGATCAATATTGTCAGTGTTGACGTCTTGTATACTTTTGATCCATTCTAATATTGAGCTTAACTCATCACGAAACTGCGTATGCTCTTTTGCTAAATGAAGAGCTGAGAGCTTAGCTATTTTATTTATATCCATATTTATACCTGTATAAGTATTTAATTTATTATAAAAAATGAATTACATGATATATAATTATTGCATGGTATTTTTTTCTAAAATACGCAGCTTCTCATTCATTTGCATTGAAAAATCTCTTTCAAGCAGCATTATTAATTCATCTCTCTGTTTTTCAATTATTATTTTTTCATATCTTGGCGATATATGATGACTGTATATGCGAAAATTACTCACATCTGTCACAATGCAATGTATTGAGTTATTTTTTTCAGCAAAGCAAAAATTAATCACGTAGCGCATATTAGAGATTTTATCATCTATCTTGTATTTTGAAGTTGAACAAGAGGATTTCTTATCTAACGAAATTTGCAGAATATTTTCGCCATCTATATTTTTTAAATTTTTGTATATCCAATTTTTTAATGCTTTATTGTTCTCAATGCATTTATTTTGAAATTCTGTATTTTCAATAAAATCAATGCTCCAGATATCAAGCGCAATATCCTTGCTATGATTAGGCCTGCTTTTTGGAAGAGAAAGATCTTGATAAGAGGCATCTTTATTTTGATTTTTTTCACTTAACAAGACGCCACAACTGGTAAGAAAAAATGCAAAAATAGAAAAAAATATTATTCCAAAGTAATACATGAAAAATACAAAAAATGCAGAAAGTGAATTAATATTTTTTATTCATCTGATTGATCAGAGTAATACACCGTTTTATTCAATCCTTTTTCTAATTTATCCACTATAAGTGTAACAGCGCAATCTCCAGTTATATTAATTGTGGTACGCACCATATCTAAAAATCTATCTATGCCTAAAATCAATGACATTCCTTCTATAGGGAGGCCCACAGATGTTAAAACCATTCCCATCATGACCATACTACCCCCTGGAAATCCAGCCGCACCAATTGATCCTATTGTGGATGTTAAAATAACTATGAGATACTGACTTGCGCTTAACTCTACCCCAGTTATTTGCGCAAAAAACACAGTACAAATTCCAAGATATATTGCAGTTGCGTCCATATTCATAGATGCACCAAGAGGCAGTATAAATGAAGATGCCTGCTTTGAAGCTCCCATTTTTTTTCTTAAATCTTGCATAGCCGTGGAAAGAGTTGCTTTACTACTTGAGGTTGCAAATGCTAAGGCCTGAATATTTGTCATTTTTTTGTAAAAAGGCAATGGATTGAGCCCGGAAATAAGAAGCATGCATCCAAATAAAAGATACTGCAAAAATAATGCGCCCAGCACAACCATAACAAATTTGCCAAGTACAGTAATCACTCCAAGGCCATAATCACCAACAACCCAAGCCATCAATGCAAATACGCCATAAGGAGTGAGCTTCATAATCAGCTCTATCATTTTAAAAACAAGATATGTCCCAGAAACAATAAACTCTCTTACTGCATGACCTTTGTTTCCAATCAGAATCAATGCAAAGCCTGAAAAAAGGGCAAAAAAGACAACTTGCATCGTATTACCACTTGCCATTGACTGAATTGGATTTGATGGCACTATACCCATTAAAATATCATAAACAGTGCCATGCTGTACTTCTTGAGCTATTGGATTGCTGTGTAGATTAATATCAATATCAAGGCCAATGCCGGGCTTAAAAATATTTGCAAAAAGAATTCCAATTGTTACTGCAAATGCAGTTGTGCAACTATATATTGCAACAGCTTTAGATCCAAGGCGCGTGAATGTCGCAGAATCATTTAGACTGGTCACTCCATACAATATTGCAAAAAATATTAACGGAATTACTATCATTTTGAGTAATGTCATGAATATTGTACCAATTGGCTTTAAAAAAACTGCATTCTCCCCTAAAAACCAACCAGTTAATACTCCAGCTACCATTCCTATGATAACTTTATGCCATAATTTTAATTTTCTTGTTTTTTTTGCTTTTTCAAGACTCGTCATCTCACATTTTCTAAATATTTAATAATTTCATAAGACTCTATCAAGACTCTATAAATTAGCTATTCATTTTTCTTTTATCATCATTTTAATTATAAATCTATAAACTGGGTTGCTGGGTTACTTCATCAAGATGAAAGATATTGCTTAACGATACCAACATTAAAAGATTATGACCGCAAAACTTCTTGTGTGATACAAAAATTTTATATATCAATAAAGCCTAAATGGAGCAGAATATAAGAATCATTAATTAATCTTAATAGTAATTATTATGAACGCATTGACGCAATCAACAAAATTGCCTTCTTTATCTATATCAGAAATAAAAAAACTTCTGCAAAGAAGAGAAATAGATGCAAATGAATTACTAGATGCATATATAGCACGCATAGAAGAATTTGACACCTTAAATGCTATTGTATGTAAAAATTATGATGCAGCTCGCAAATCTGCACAACAATCATCTAAAAGGTATAAAAATAAATCTGATAGACTCATTGAAGGCATTCCAATTGTAGTTAAAGATAATTTTTGTACAAACGGAATAAGAACTACAGCATGTTCTAAGATACTCTCAGATTTTGTTCCAAAATATGAATCAACTGTCACTACAAAACTTTTAGACTCCGGCGGCATAATTCTTGCGAAAAGTAATATGGATGAGTTTGCTATGGGCTCTGGAAATCTTAATAGTTATTTTGGGCCTGCAATAAATCCTTGGACAAATGACCAAAAAGATCAATTCACTCCAGGTGGCTCTTCAGGAGGCTCCGCTGCGGCAGTTGCAAGCAGTATGTGCGCAGCTGCAATTGGCAGTGATACTGGTGGATCTGTGAGGCAGCCAGCTTCTTTTTGCGGTATAGTTGGGATAAAGCCAACATATGGCAGAGTCTCTAGATTTGGAATGATAGCGTTTGCGAATTCTCTTGATCAAGCTGGCATTTTAGGGAGATCTGTAGAAGATGTATCACTAATTTTAGAGGTTATATCTGGATATGACTCGCTTGATTCCACGAGCTCTCAATTAGAAGTACCAAATTGGTCTCAGATGATAAATACGCCAATAAAAGGTATGAAAATTGGCATTCCAAAAGAATATCAAATAGATGCACTTAGTGAAGAAACTTCTGCACTTTGGCAAGATGGAATAAGATATTTAAAAGATGCAGGAGCTAAAATAATCGATATTTCTCTTCCACACACTCATTACGCACTTCCAATCTATTATATCATCGCTCCATGTGAGGCGTCTTCAAATCTTGCGAGATTTGATGGTATAAGGTATGGACACAGAGCTCAATGCAATGCATACGATTCTTTAGAAGAGATTATTATGAAAAGTAGAGATGAAGGCTTTGGAAGAGAGGTTAAAAAACGCATCATGATAGGCAACTATCTACTCTCATCAGAAAAATATAGTGATTATTATATTAAGGCTCAAAAAATTAGAAGATTAGTAAAAGAGGATTTTGATAATGCTTTTAAGGAAGTTGACGCATTACTCACGCCAACCTGTACATCATCTGCATTTACAATAAAAAGCAAAGGCATGGATCCTTTGAAGATGTATGCAAATGATATTTTTACTGTTACTGCGAATCTAGCAGGTTTGCCAGCAATTTCTATACCAGCTGCCCTAGATAATAATAACATGCCACTCGGATTACAAATTATTAGCAGGCATTTTGATGAAGCATCTTTATTGAGAGTTGCTTATCAGATAGAAATTCGTGCAAATTTTCCATATTTAAGATGATAATGCCGCAGATTAAAATCTCAATATAAATAAAAAGATTTTCGAAACTTCAATAAAATTACATATATGCAAAACAAATTTACAACAAGAACGGAAAGAGATTCAATTGGCACAATAGAGGTTTTAAAAATAAAATACTGGGGCGCTCAGACGCAGCGCTCATTAGAGAATTTTAAGATTGGCAAG
This sequence comes from Pseudomonadota bacterium, assembly GCA_027621485.1. Lineage (GTDB taxonomy): Bacteria > Pseudomonadota > Alphaproteobacteria > Rickettsiales > Midichloriaceae > JAQCBG01. The sequence goes on along the minus strand of JAQCBG010000002.1, from coordinate 11,194 downwards.
GAGAAGATGCCACTTCAGATTATTTATTCACTTGCGTTGATAAAAAAATGTGCAGCAAAATTACATCTTAAGAAAAAAATAATTGATGAGAAAGTTGGTATGAGTATTATTAATGCCGCAGATGAAGTATTGTCTGGGAAATTAGATGATCATTTCCCTCTTTCTGTTTGGCAAACTGGCTCTGGAACACAAAGCAATATGAATGTGAATGAGGTAATAAGTAATAGAGCAATAGAATTACTTGGGGGTGAGCTTGGAAGTAAGTTTCCAGTGCATCCAAATGATCATGTTAATATGGGCCAATCTTCTAATGATACTTTTCCAACTGCAATGCATATAGCAACCATTATTGACATTAATTCCAAGCTTCTTCCAGCTCTTAAAGCATTTAAAGATGCCCTTTATAAAAAGCAAAATGATTTTGAGGATATTATCAAAATAGGTCGCACGCACATGCAAGATGCAACGCCTTTAACTCTTGGTAATGTATTTTCAAGTTATGTGCAGCAAATAACTTCTGGAATATTACGCATCAAAAAAGCTCAAGAAAGTGTATTATATATTGCGCAAGGCGGCACAGCAGTTGGAACTGGACTCAATACTTTTGTTGATTTTGGTCCGGAGATAGCAAATATCATTTCAGATGAGACTGGCTTTGCCTTTAAATCTGCACCTAATAAATTTGAGGCGCTGGCAACAAATGATGCTCTACTTGAAGTTAGTGCGGCATTAAACGTACTCGCTGCTAGTGTAATGAAAATAGCAAATGATTTGCGTATGCTTTCTTCTGGGCCAAGATGTGGTATAGGTGAGTTAAAGCTTCCTATAAATGAACCAGGCTCATCAATCATGCCGGGTAAAGTGAATCCAACTCAATGCGAGGCAATAACAATGGTATGCGCGGAAGTAATGGGCAATAATGTTTCTGTCACTATTGCTGGGTCAAATGGCCATTTTGAATTAAACGTTTTTAAGCCTTTAATCGCGCATAATATACTCAACTCTATTGAGTTACTTTCTTCTGCCACACGCAGCTTTACAGAGAATTGTATCGTTGGAATAGAAGCTAATAAAAAACGTATTGAGGAATTACTAAATAATTCCTTGATGCTTGTTACAGCACTTAATAAGCATGTGGGGTATGATATTGCTGCAAAAATTGCAAAATACGCATATGAAAATGATATTTCATTAAAGGAATCTGCTACAAAGCAAAATTACTGTACCGCCGAAGAATTTGAAAAATTAGTTAATCCAAAACTCATGTTACAACCACATTAATTTTAATAATGATTATACAACCAATACTTTGTGCATTTACAATGTAGGATTGAAAATGTATAAGTTATATTGCAGAACTATTAACTTTTTTGTAATATGAGTCGGGCGCATACTACCATAAGGATGAATATGTAGCTTGTAATAAATATTTTAAGCGATCTATGAGCAAACAATTAAAACTAACAATACTATTGGTTGAAGACGATAAATCTGTTGCTGCTGTTGTTGCATACAATCTTCAAAAAGGCGGTTATACAGTGCACGTCTTGCACGATGGTGAGGGCGCTGTCGAATGGGCAAAATCATTTAAACCTGATTTGATATTATTAGATTGGGTATTACCCGGAAAATCTGGAATGGAAATATGTGCTGAGCTTCGAGCATTTCATCTGACTGCAAATACTCCAATTATCATGCTTTCTGCAAAAGATCAGGATTTTGATAAAGTTGCTGGTCTTGAAGAGGGGGCAGATGATTACATAGTGAAGCCTTTTTCACCTGTAGAGTTAATGTCTAGGGTAAAAGCAATACTCAGAAGAATAAGACCTGCGTTTGCACAAAATATATTGTCTTTTTATGATATTGAAATGAATCTGAGCTCTTATTCCGTAACAAGAGGTGAGCGCAATGTGAAGCTTGCACCAATTGAATTCAAAATATTGCAGATTATGTTAGAGCAACCAGAAGTAGTCTTGGGTAGATCTGTTTTAATAGAGAAAATTTGGGGCGCAGATATAAAAGTTGATCCAAGAACAGTTGACGTTCATATAACTCGTCTGCGAAAAGCTTTATTAAATGCAAGCGCAGACGATATAGATGTTATAAAAACAGTGCGACTTGCAGGATATAAATTGCAACTACCTAAAAAAGGCGCATTACTCTTAAATCAGGTGAGGGCGTCTGATGATTAATCATGCTATATGAAATGATAGCTGTACACTTTAATCAGGAGATATATATTATTAGATATATTATTTAAGTAGTGCATTTTTTCTACATCTAAGCGAACAGTAAATAACTAACTCAAAAAAAGGATTGCAAATATAAAAAGTGACAATTAGATTTAAAACGTGTTGCCTCTAGAGAGTCGCCATAAAGTGCAAAAATAAAAAGATTTAAGTTTTGAAGAATGTAAAAGCCAAAACTCAGTGATTTTGCCATGATTAAAGACGCAGTGCACGCATATTGCTTTATCCTTTTATTTATATTTTATTCATAAAATGAAAGATAGTATTATACAATCTGAGTTAAGTTGGGATGAGTATTTTATGAATATCGCTTACTTTGTTTCAAAAAAAAGCAAAGATCCAAGTACGAAAGTGGGAGCTGTAATAGTCGGGCCAGATAAAGAGATTCGCTCAACTGGATACAATAGCATGCCAAGAGGTGTGAAAGATTCTTTTATACGCTATACAAAAAAAGAACTGAAATATCTAATTATCAGTCATGCAGAAGAAAGCGCAATAATGAATTGCGTAAGAGTTGGCGTTTCTACAAAGAATTGTGTTTTATATGTACCATGGCATCCCTGCTGCTCTTGTGCAAAGCTTATAATACAATCTGGCATTAAGGAAATCGTAATAGATGGGCTATTTCCAAGAAATACAGATCCCGGACCATGGAAACAAAGTATGGATATTGCAAAAGAAATTTTAGGAGAGGCGGCGGTCGCAATAAGAAGTTTTGATAATAAAATATTTAAGATTCCGTAATAAAAAACTTATTACATGCTTTTGTATTTTTTCCGTTTTTTATACATGCGCTAGAGTTTTAATTTGAGCCCTAGGATGCACCTCGTTTTGAGACATAATTGCAAGATTGGGTCTAATTCTTTCTGTAATAGATCTAACAAAGGGTCTGCTAACGGCAGATGTAAGTAATACAGGGATTTCTCCTTGTATAGCATATTTATCTAGTTGTGCATTCAAATCACCAACAAATTCACGTAATAAATGCGGAGGCATTACAAGCTTTGATTCTTCTTTATTTTTCGTTATTATATTCTCATTAAAAGCATTTTCCCATTTTCCAGAAAGTAGCAGCATTGGTATGTAACCCCCAGAAGAGGTATTACTATGACATATCTGTCTTGCAAGCCTAGACCTTACATGCTCTATTAAATCCCTTGTAGTGCATGAGGACTTTTCTGAAATTGCCTCTAGTATTGTGGTTAAATCTCTAATAGAAACGCCCTCACTAAGCAAACCTTGCAAAACTCGTTGTAATGCCATAATTGTAATTTGCCCGGGAATCAGATCAGAGATAAGTTTTTGCTGCGTACTTGGTAAGCTTTTAAGGAGATTTTCAACTTCATCATATGTTATGAGTTCTGAGATGTTTTCTTTAATTGCCTCTGTTAAGTGAGTTATAATCACTGTCTGAGGATCAACAACAGTATAATTATTAAGCAAAGCCTTTTCTCTGTACTGACTCTCAACCCACTTTGCAAGCAATCCAAAGGTTGGCTCTCTAGTTTCTTCTCCAGGTATCTTCACAAGTCCGCCCTTTGGCTCCATAACAAGCAATTTATCTATATATACCATTCCAGAGGCAACCTCTATTTCTTTGATTTTAATGATATATGTGTTCGAATCTATTTTTATATTATCTCGAATTCGTACAGCTGGAATGACTATACCAAGCTCCATTGCCATGCGCTCTCTTAATTTTTTCACTTGCTTTGTAAGTTTTGGCACACTTCCATTACTACCTGCAAGTTCTAAGAGATTGTAGCCGAGCTCTATTTTAATTTTTTCAAGCTGCAATACAGAAGATCCATTACTGGAAGCATTCTCTTCGTCTGCGGCTGAAGTTACTAACATATCTTGATTACTTGCAGTCTTATTTTTTAAATTATTACGATCTACTTGATGCGCTGTATGTAAAAAATACGCAGCAGTCCCCATAACAAATCCTGCAATGCAAAATTGAATAGCCGGCGTTCCTGGCATGATAGCCATAAAAAAAGAAAGAAATGAACTAAACATCAAAGCTTTTGGATATCTACCAAGCTGAGTAAAGATTTGCTTTTCTGCAGAACCATCTATGCTAGATTTTGCAACAAGAAGCCCAGCTGCAATAGACACAATAAGAGCGGGAATTTGACTAACCAATCCATCTCCTATGGTTAATAAGCTATACGTTTTTAATGCCGCCCCAAATGTCATGTTTTTTTGCACAACTCCAATTAAAATACCAGCAATGAGATTTATAAAAATAATTAGAAGGCCTGCAACGGCATCACCTCTAACGAATTTATTTGCACCATCCATTGCGCCAAAAAAAGTACTTTCATCTTCTAGATTTTTACGTCTACTTTTTGCCTCTTCTTGATTAATAATTCCAGCTGCTATATCAGCATCGATTGCCATTTGTTTACCTGGCATTGAATCTAAGCTAAAGCGCGCAGCAACTTCTGCTATGCGCCCAGAACCTTTTGTAATTACAACAAAGTTAATTATTGTGAGTATTGCAAATACTATAGCACCAATTGCAACAGAGCCACGCATTACAAAATATCCAAATGCCTCAACTACATGCCCTGCAGCACTAGTACCTTGATGTCCGTTTGCTAAAATAAGTCTAGTTGTTGAGACATTTAAGGCAAGACGCAAAACAGTGACAACAAGTAAGATTGTAGGAAATGAGCTAAGCTCTAAAGGCTTTAATATAAAAAGGACAGTCATCAATATTAACACAGAAATTGCAATTGATAAGCTAAGTAACAAATCCAGCAATATTGTTGGGACTGGAAAAAGTAATATACCCACAATAAGCAATATTCCTGCGCCAAATATTAAATCACCATGCTCTCTTAGATTTTTAAATTGCTTTAAAAAAGATGAGTGAATGATTCTATTTACGTTAAACGACATTATTATAAACAGTGAAGCAATTAATTTAGAATGCTTTTAAAGAAAGTTAAAAGAGGTGCTTCGAGATTTTCTGATAAAACACTCTCATTTAAAATTACTCAAAAGAGAGTATAACGCAATAAAAACATCATATAAATATTATTTACAAATTGTTTGCAAATAATAATATTTTTCACGGCTTAATGCTTAAATTTTGCCCTACATTGTAATTTGTGGACTGCAGTTCAATTTTAAATCTTAGCGCTTTGTTTTCTTGATCTCTTTGTATAGTAAAATTTTTTATAACTATATCTCCGGAAATTTGCATCATATCTAAAGATATTAGACCATGAAAGTTAGATCCTAGTAATGCCATTTCTTGCAACTCCATTTGCTCAATGGAAGATACGTATATTCCGCTTGCTTGAATTGTGCAGAATCTTTTTGTGGAATTTGCATGCAGATTGCATGTAGCAATGTTTGTGCGCATTAAAGAAGATTTTAAGAAATGATTCGAGATCTCAAGATCTATCATATTCATGCCTATAATACTGCAGTATTTTTCACTTGCTTTACTGAAGAATTTTATATTGACTTTTCCTGTTTTCATAATGACTAGTTAGGCTTTTATTTTCACAAAATTTGTTAATAATGCAAATTCGGCAAATGAATATTGAGCAAAATTATTGATATTCAAAGTGCTGAGAGTGATTTTAATCTGCAGTAATTTGCGGCAATGTAATGCTTGTTTCCAACATCTTATCCTCAGCTCCAGCTATAAATTCTATAGAAAGTATTGCCTCCCATAAATTTTGCTTCGACATAAGTCTTATGCTTGTATCTTTAATATCAAGATCTATTATATAAACTCCAGCTACATAGATTTTATCAAATTCTAATATTGCATTCTCTGCATTCATGCTAATTTTATTGCATTCTGAAGCATCAAAAGACGCTGAAATTATTTGCATTTCAAAAGTGCATTTATATGCATTTGTAAATCCCTCTAGTGGAAAATGCCTTTGAATCCAAGAATGCATACTCATCAATGGGTATTGAGGATTCAAGTTGCACATTTCATCGTATATAGTGATATTTTCACTACTTTTAGCTGCGGCAAGCAGCATTAATTCTTGCAATTGCGTAAAATCAATCATATCTCTTTGTTTGTTTCATATATAGTATTATAAATTTTCTATTTTTTTGAGATATCTTCTCAATAAGAAAATATTTTTCTTTGTACTTTGCTCTCATTCCAAGCTTCAGTGATGAATTATTTCGTACAGTCACTTTCATGCTAAGATTATGCATTACATGATTATTGAATTGTGCCGCGCCATAATTCTCTTCATCAATTTTTGCCCATAATTTTAACGATTCCACCCATTTAGTGCTTCTCAATGAAATGTGAGTTGGCTTTTCAAAGATTATTTTTGTATTTAATTCAGAAAAATGCATTTTGTTTTTTAAAATCTTATTTTTCTAAAGTCATTATATTTAGAAGTAGAGAATTGCTTGCTCATACCTCTTGTTTCGTACAAATACGCTACATGCTCGAAAATTATTTCTTTAATGCTTGCATCGACCTCATCCATTTTTTGAAATTTACCAGCCATATACTCAATCTTAATAAATTCGGCATTATTTGTATTATATATATGTATAATGTCCTGATTGATTTTATATAGTGAGATCTTCATTGGATCTTCTTGAAACTTCCCAAAATGCGAACCTTCAATGTTATGAATTTTTATTAGCGGCTTAATTGGCAACTTTATTTCAATGTGATAATCGATATCGCATTTAAAAACTGCCTGCCAAATTTGCGGAAAGATTGCAATGCCAGAATTAGACTCAAAGCTACTAATGGCGCTTTGTATTAGATTTTTTAGCATTAAATCTTCTTCCGCATGATCTATTTTTAAAAATACTTTAATTTCATTCAGATCAATTAATGGTTGCTTATAAGCACCTTTTTGAGTTAGTTCATACAACATAGATGGAATTGAAATAAATACAGTAAATGTACTCTCTTGCTATATCAATGAAATCACTCCTCAGGAAGATGCAGAATGTTAATAATAAAACCAAAACCTAAGGGAATAATTAAAGAAAAAGACTTAAAGCCCCTCAAACAAAAAGATTACATAAGAGTAAATCAGTAAAAAAGCAGTTACAGCCTAATCTTCTCGTGCAAGATAAAGAAATCTTTACCGATAACTTTGTAGCAAGATGAATTATTATAATATTCTTAAATCATCATCAACATAGTGCATATAAGGATTTATATTCTTTTGCTCTTTTATATAAATAAATATCTCTAATGCATTTGCAGCATCTAGAACTGCTTTTCTGTTGATAATACAGCTACTTTTTAGATCGAGCGCAATGCCTTTGATATCGTGTTTATGCAAAACTTCTATGATTGCTGTATCAATGTATGATATTTCCTCGTGATTTGCGCTGTTATTAATGAGTATGCAATTTTTCTCACCTTCTAATCTTGCTACAGTTTTATAACATCTTTTAATAAGTTTTATTGTGGAGCCTATATATTCTATTCCAAGAATCAATCCATTGTTTATGATAAGTTCCTGACCATGCTCAAAGTGAGTTAAGGAATCTAGTATAAGCGTACCTTTTTTAATTTCCAGCATATCTTTCTGAGTAGGCCTTTTAATAGTAAGACACCCAGCATTTGATTTTATGATGGAAATAAATTCACGCTGAGAAAGAAAATCTAAACCCTCTTTTTCTAAAAAAGCACGCAGTCCCTCTGAAAACATATCAAAATTGATGAATTTTTTATGCACGCAGCAAAGTAATTCCAATTCATTTTTATTTCGTGCGCATTTGATATTGTGGAACTTTGGAAAAGTACCAGTTAAAATAAATTTGTTAATGTTATTTTGTCGCAATATACAAATTAATTTATTAATTTCACACATTCCAACTGAATTACAATCAAAGTGTAATTCAAAAATCTCAACTTTCAGATTATGAGCAATTGCAGCTGCATATAATAAATTATGAGACTGGCCTTTTCCTGCGATTATAGCAATACTTAAATTGTTATTTGCATTAGCATGCATATTTACTTGTTATAGAGTTGATATTCAATGGTAGTTGTATTACTTGAATGCCTTAAGAGTATTCTTAGAAATTCATTAATAAAATTATTATTAATACTATCTTATTTTCTTATTTATATCTAAGTAATATAATTACTTAGTATTCTACCATAAGTTTCAACATACTGCGCAATAGTTAAATGAGTATTTTTAATGCACTGATAATCATACTTGCGAATTTTTCTCATTTGCAATAAGATTGCATTTAGTAAAATGAATAACAATAAGAAGCAAAAGCATTGAATAAGTCTTTTTTACATACCAAATCTAAGATGGTGGTAAGTTCTCTGGATAAGCTACGCAAGAATGTAAACCAGGTTATTGTGAGGCGCTTAATGCATCTTGGAATCAAAGAAGGCGTCATTATTAATGTCATTAATTCTATTCCCGGAGTTGGTATTGTAGTACGCGTCGGAAGATCTAAGTTTGGTATAGCATCCTCTATTGCTCGTTTCATAGAAATTTCCTCACTAGACTCCATAAGAAATAAAGTTTAGAAAAAGTTTAGAAAATTGTTTTTAATGCAAAAAAGTATAAAAAAAACTTGCTTTTGTATTATTGGAAATCCTAATACTGGAAAATCAACGTTATTTAATCTAATTACATCCAAGAGACAAGCTACAGGAAATTACTCAGGCGTTACAGTTCAAAAAGAATTTTCAAACATCAATATCGCAAACAACAAAGAGATTTGTCTTGTTGATCTCCCTGGAATATATTCGCTTGAGGCATCAAGAGCAAAAGATGAGCAAACTCAATTAATTTTATATTTAGCAATGGCTATGATGCTATATTAAATGTACTTGATGCAAGTAATATTAATCAGAGTCTATATCTTACAATACAGCTTTTAGAAATAGGTGTACCTATAATTATAGTGCTAAATAAAAAAGATAAAATAAAAGAAAAAATAAATTATAACGCCTTTTTAGATGAACTAGGCTGCATGTGCGTTTTAATATCTGCGAAAGATAAAACTAGTATCGCAGATCTTAAGAACTCTATGCTCAGTATACTGAACGGAAAAATCACAAGGCATTTTATTTTTGATAAATACAGCTCTAATTTACAATATTTTCTTCGCAGATTAAGCGATAAAATAATTCAACATGAATATTATAGAAATTTAATAAATAGTCTTAATATATATCCTGAATTCCTTGCAATTCGTAAAATCACCAGCACTTTAAAACAAGATAAAGCAGAGGTATCGAATCTAGTACTTGATATGATTAATGAGAAGAATGCATTAAGATCAAATAATAATGCATCTTGCGATATTCATTCTAACACCTTTTGTCTAAATGAAGATTTTAATCCAGATACCGAGCTTGTGAAAGCCAGATGCGCACTACAAGAAAATTTACTAATCAAAATGGGCATTAATTCTGATGAAATAAAGGACGCAGAATCCATCAGTGATAAAATAGATGGCATTGTATTAAATAAATTTTTAGCTCTGCCTATTTTTATTTTGATGCTTTGTATGATGCTCTTTTTTAGTATTAATGTAGGTGGAAAACTTCAGGAATTATTTGAAATATTTGGAGATACTCTCTTTGTAGAACTTCCATCTTTAATCACTATACCTATTATTAAAATATTCATTTCTGCAGCATGCATTGGAATCAAAACTGTACTTATGTTCGTGCCTATAATAGGGTCTTTATATTTTTATCTCTCTATACTTGAGGAATCTGGGTATATATCTCGCATTTCTTTTATTGCAGAAAAATTTACAAGAAAAGTTGGCTTACCAGGTAAAGCAATTCCGCAATTACTTATGAGCTTTGGATGCAATGTTCCAGCTATTATGGCGGCTCGCAATCTTGAAAACTGGAAAGATAGAGTAGTGGTTGCATTAAGCATTCCTTTTTCATCGTGCAGTGCGCGCTTAACAACTTTTGTTGTTTTGTCAGCTTCTTTATTTAAAGATAAAATAATAGTCATACCGCTTTATCTTATTGGAATACTTTTTGGCTTTGTTACATCCGTCATTGCAAATAAAGCCATGAGAAATAATGCGCAAGAGGAAATTTCAGATGTTATTATAGAATTACCCAACTATGAAATGCCAAATCTTCAAAAAGTGTTTGCGAGAGTGATTTATAGCATCAAAAATTTCATTTTTGGAGCGGGCAAGGCAATTATGGTAATTTCTATTACTTTGTATGCGCTCAATACAATTGATGTAAATGGAGATCTTATAGAGGAAAATAAAAGTGATTCAATCTTAATTGTTATGAGTAAAGTCTTGATGCCTGCATTTTCATCATTTGGTATAAAACAAGAGAATTGGCCAATAGCAGCAAGCATAACATCTGGATTATTAGCAAAAGAGACTGTCATTGGAGTACTACATGTGTTTTGCGGAGGTCATGATATCGCAAGCGATAAAAATATAAACATGCATTCCATATGGGATAATTTTATATCGAATTTAAAAGATTGGTTTAGCGATGTTCAAATAAATAATGATAAGATTTTGCGCATGCGTTATGAGACGACTTCCGACATTCAAAATATCAAATCGATGTGCATTTTCCAAAATCAATATGCTGTATTTGCGTATATGCTTTTTATTTTGTTATATTTTCCGTGCATATCAGTTTTTGCTGTTATGAGGCAAGAATTTGGATTAAATATTGCAATACTCAGCAGCTCTTACTGCACACTTCTTGCATATGTAATTGCAACATTATATTATCAAATTAGTACATTTATTGCTTTTGGTGTGATTTCTTATACTGCATTTTATTTATCTCTTTTGATTTTTGCGGCATCTTTAATATCACTCTATAAATACCTTGTTACTTATAAAACATTTGTCATTACAAATCAGCAAGAGTGATACGAATAAGTGAATCTTTATCATAATTGCACAACTTAAAATGGCATTATATAATCTGCTCAGTAATACATATCCAG
>JAQCBG010000071.1 GCA_027621485.1 Pseudomonadota bacterium | reverse complement strand
ATGGTCAGAGGTATTAGGAATTGAAGTAAATAAGATAGGTATCCGAGATGATTTCTTTAGGTTAGGTGGGGACAGTATAGTGAGTATTCAGTTGGTAAGCAGATTACGGCAGCAAGTGGGATTACAATTGAGTATAAAAAATATATTTGATCATAAGACAATAGAACGATTATATGAGAATGTGTTGAGCAAAGAGGCAGCAAGCAGTACTAAAGAAGTAATCAAGACAGAACAAGGTAGATTAGAAGGAGAAGCAGGGTTATTACCGATACAGGAGTGGTTTTTTAAGAGTAAGCATAGAAGAGTAAATCACTGGAATCAATCGTTTATAGTGAAGATACCTGAATTAGATATTAAAAAGTTGCAAAATAGTGTAGATAAACTAATAGCTCATCATGATGCATTAAGACTAAGATACAGAAGAAGCAAGGGAAATAACTATGTTCAATATTATGATGATGAAGTAAAATCAGTGAATATAAGTACGTTAGATATACATACCTTAGTAGAGAAAGAAGGCACCAAGAAGTTTAAGGAGAGATTAGAAGAGCTTTTAACTAGTTGGCAGAACAACTTTCATTTAGAGAAAGGGCCTATGTTTAGTATAGGTTATCTATATGGATATAAAGATGGTAGTGCAAGGATATGTTTAGCATTACATCATTTAATAGTAGATGCGGTTAGTTGGAGGATATTAGTAGATGACTTACATAGTATTTATGAAGGAAAAGACTTAGGCTTAAAGGGTAGTAGTTATAGACAATGGGTTGAAGCAGTAAAAGAATACGGACAAACTAACATTAAAGAAAAAGATTACTGGAGTGATATATTAAAAGATAGCGAGGAGAGTAATAATAAGTTATTAAGATTAGTTGCGAGTGAGGAGATAAGAAGTTACAGTAGTTTAGAGTTAGATAGAGAGCAAACTAGATTATTATTACAGGAGAGTGGCAAAGTATATAATACAGAGATCAATGACATATTACTTACAGCATTTGGGTATACATTGAGTGAGATTACAGGAAGTAAATTTAATCATATAGTATTAGAGGGACATGGAAGAGAAGAGATAGACGGTCATATAGATATAACTCGTACAGTCGGGTGGTTTACAACGATGTATCCGATAAGACTGGAGGTACTTGATGATATAGGGAATAGTATCAAGCAAATAAAAGAGAGTTTAAGAGTAGTTCCAAATAAGGGTATAGGATATGGAGCGATAGTAGGATACGAGAAAAAGAACCTACCAAAAATAAGCTTTAATTATTTAGGACAATTTGATAAGGAGGGAAAAGACTATGCAGAAGAAGAGATTTGGAGAATAGTAGGAGAAAGTAGTGGGATATCTGTAGATTTAGCTAACCAGGATAATAATATTATTAACATTAATGGGCTAGTTGTAGGAGGGAAATTGAAGTTTAGTATAGCAAGTAAATTAGATAAAGAAAATACAAATAGGTTGGCGAGAATATTTAGCCAGAAGTTAGAAGAGATAGTAAATTATACAGTAAGTCAAGAAAGAAGTTATCTAACGGTAAGTGATGTTGGCAATATTATAAGTCAAGAGTATCTAGATAAATTGCAAAAAGATAGGGAGATAAGAGGGGTATATTTAGCGAATAGTTTGCAAGAAGGATTTATATACCATGCGTTAAATCAGGGAGATATAGATGATGCATATAAGATACAACTTATTTGGGAATATAACCACAAGTTAGACCCAGATAAGCTAAAACAAGCATGGAGTTATGCCCAAGTGAAATATCCTACTTTAAGGCTGAGATTTGCTTGGGATAAAGAATTGTTGCAGGTTATAGATAAAAAAGGAGATGTGAATTGGAGATATATAGATTTAACTAAGGAGAGACAAGAGAGGCAAGTACGAAAGATTAGATATATACAAGAGGAGGATAGGTTAGAACCTTATAATTTAGATAAAGGAAATTTATTTAGGGTGTATATAATAAAGCAAAGAAATGATTTATATACATGCATATTTAGTAATCATCATGCGATATCAGATGGGTGGAGTACTCCTATATTATTAGGTTATATCCATGAGACATATAGAAAATTACTTGATAAGGAAAGTATAAAGTTATCAATAGATTATAGTTATGAAGATGCACAAAAGTATTTACAAAAAAGCAGAGGGAATGGCAGAGAGTATTGGGATAATTATATAGGTCAAATAGAAGATAGAGTAGACATAGGTGGGTTGCTAACAGATAAAAATAAAAGCATTAGGATAAGCGAATATAAGCATATTAAGAATCCGCAAGAAGAAATTTTAATTATCAAGAATGAATTATACAGTAAATTAAAAGATATAAGTCATTTTGCGGGGATTACAGTAAATGCTATACTACAGTATGTATGGCACAGGGCTTTAAGTATCTATGGGAACAATAAACAGACAGTAGTTGGTACAATAATTTCAGGAAGGAATCTACCAATAGATAATATAGAGAGTTCAGTAGGACTATACATAAATACACTGCCTTTAGTAGTAAATCATGGAATGGGTAGTGTTATAGATGTAGTAAAGAAGATACAAGAAGATATTAATGAGATAAATGTAAGGAATGAGGTAAGTTTGTCGAAGTTACAATCAGGAGGAGAGAGATTATTTGATAGTTTGTTTGTATATGAGAATTATCCAAATCCTACTGGTAAAGAAGGTGAGAATGAATTAAAGATAAGGTTTAAAGAAAGCATAGAGAAATTAGATTATCCATTAGCTGTTATAGCGTACGAAGGTAATAAAAAGGTAATATTTAAGATAAATTATGCAGGAGAATTATTTGAAGAAGATTTAATAAAGAAATTATTGTTGGTATGTAAGAAGTTATTAGAACAAATAGTAGATAATCCTCAAGCAAAAATAGAGCAATTAAGTTATTTACCGGAAGAACAATACGCAGAAATAGTATATAAATGGAATGAGACAGAGAAAGAATATCCAAGTAATAAAACAATACATGAGTTATTTGAAGAACAGGTAGAGAGAGGGCCAGATAGGATAGCAGTGGTATATGAAGGTATCCAGCTTAGTTATAGGGAGCTAAACGAAAGATCAAATCAATTAGCTTATTATTTGAGAGAGGAGTACGGGGTAAAAGCAGATACATTGGTAGCATTATGTTTAGATAGGAGTGAGCATATGTTGTTTGCAATTCTTGCCGTATTGAAGGCAGGTGGGGCATATGTGCCAATGGATCCAAGTTACCCAGATGAAAGGGTGAGATATATATTAGAAGATACGCAGGCAAAGGTTGTATTAAGTAATGAAAAATATAAGAAACGATTAAAGGACTTAATAAGTGTGTATGGTGTAAAGCAAGGAGATGAAGTAGCGATATTGGCGGTAGATGTTGAGGATTTACAGAGAGTGTTATTATATAAATCCAATAATAATCCAATGATATTGACAACAAGTGATAATTTAGCATATGCGATATATACGTCAGGTACAACTGGTAATCCTAAGGGAGTGATGATTGGACATAAGGGAGTGGTGAATCTAGTGGTAATGCAAAAAAAAGAATTTAATCTAGCCACTACAGAAAATAAAAAGCATTGTTTATCATATGCAAATTATGTGTTCGATGCGCATGCATCTGAAATGTATATTAGTATTCTAAGTGGACATAAGTTATATCTTGTCAATGATATGTTAAGACAGGATGCAGCTTTGTTAGCTCGTTATATGGAGTGCAATGATGTAAATATAGCGACACTTCCTCCTGCATTATTCAATCATGAAAATGTATTTAAATTAGATACGCTAATAGTAGCTGGAGAGAGTACTAATAAGAATTTTTTAGATTATTATAAGAAAAAAGATGTAGAGGTAATTAATGCATATGGTCCGAGTGAGATAACTGTGTGTACAAGTTTGAATCATTATAAGTATAATGGAACTAAAAATATAGGTGCCGTACTTGGTAATATGAAATGTTATGCGCTAAATAATGCATTAGATATATTACCGATAGGTGCGGTAGGAGAGTTATATGTGGGGGGAGTAGGCTTAGCAAG
>JAQCBG010000070.1 GCA_027621485.1 Pseudomonadota bacterium | reverse complement strand
TATTGAGATATTTTATATATATGTTAAAATTTTATTAAAATTTATTGCACACTGATATTTTTTCATATATCTAGTACTATTTATCGCATAAAATAGATTCATAATTATAGTTTTTATGAAAAAATCTTCACTGAATATAGCATTAGCAGCCGCATTAACTATTGCTGCAAATACATCATTTGCAAAAGAAATCGAGATTGAAAAATGCAGGATAGTGAAAAATAATAAAGGCCTAATAAAAGCAGGCAATGCAGACTGCGCAACTTCCGCTCATACATGCGCAGGCAAAAATGGAAATGAGGATATTGATGCCTGGATAATAGTGCCAAAGGGAGAGTGTGAAAAAATCAATAATGGAGATTTTAGCGGCATTAACAATAAAATAAAAAGTAAAATTGATATAGATGAATTTAATAGCAAATAGATTTTATTTTTATCTTGAAATTAATGATTTCTGTGCAATTCAATAAATTAATTGGCATTAATTTAAAAAATATACATTATAATCAAATACTCAATGAGAAACCAGATATAGGATGGATTGAATTTCATAGTGAGAATTTCTTTTGTAATAATGAAGCATTCACATTCTTATCTAATATCGCGCAACTTTACCCAATAAGTTTTCATGGAGTTGGATTATCTCTTGGATCTGTAAATGGCATTAACAAGAAGCATCTCATGCATCTTAGGAGACTTTCTTTAGAATTTAATCCAGTTTTTGTATCAGAGCATTTATCATGGTCATTTTTAGATGATATATATCTGCCAGATCTTTTACCCATCCCATATACAAAAGAAAGCATGGAGATTTTTATAAAAAATCTTGATATCGCACAAAATTATTTGAAACGAGAAATTCTCATAGAAAATCCATCATCATATATTGAATACAAGGATAGTCAGTTTCAAGAATGGGAGTTTTTAACTGCGATATGCAGGCAAAGTGGTGCAAAAATTTTATTAGATGTAAATAACTTATTTGTCTCCTCCTTCAATCATCACTGGAATGCCTACCACTATATAAATTCAATACCAAAAGATTTAGTAAAAGAGATACATATAGCTGGGCACATAGAACAAAAAATCACACAACATAATGCAATACGAATAGATACGCATAGTAAAAAAGTTTGCACAAAGGTTTGGGATCTTTATAGCTTTGCAATTAAAAAATTTGGTAATCTCCCAACACTTTTAGAGTGGGATCAGGATATTCCAAGTCTTCATACTCTTATCACAGAAGCTAAAAAGGCACTTTATTACATCAGCAGTAATGACGCGATCACTTAAAGAGCTCCAAAAATCTCTTTATGATGCAATTTTTCATTATCAAAAGAGTAACTTTATCAAATCTCAAGATTATATTTCATCAAGGCTCAATATATACAAATATACAATTTTTGAAAATATCAGACAACATTTGCAACGTACATTTCCTGGGGTTTGGTCTCTCTTAGGCTCGCTTTGCGCAGATAATGCTGTACGCCTACTTTTGAAATCCAGATTTTATATGCCAAAATCTGGGTGCATAAATTGGTTTGGAGGCAGATTTCCAGATTTTTTATATAATATCCCTACACTCTCCTCTACAATACCCTATATAAAAGATTATGCTTTATATGAATGGCTTTTACATGTAGCTCATTATTTAAAACAAACAAGAAGCGCAATATCAATGCGTGACTTGACATGTCAATTAAATACAGATGCATATTTTAAACTGATACCTTCTTTTTTGATGTTTAAGTCTGCTTTTCCAATTGATGAAATTCACGATATCGCTATTCATAAACTCAATAAAAGTATATTTTTAAATTTCAAATGCAGCACGCAATGTATTATTGTAGCTCATAATCAATCTATAAAAACATTTTGGATACAAAAAGATTTATGGACTTTTATACATTGCCTTTTTAAAAACAAAGATATAGCAACAAGCATACTATATGCTAAAAAAATTAACGCGCAATTTGATCTGCCTTACGCACTCTACTTTCTTGTAAAGCATAAACTGATTAAGGATATAGTATAAAGTCTTTCTAAGTTATAATTTTATAGCTCATATTACATCTCATTAATAGCTTGTCTTGCAAGTTGATCTGCCACTTCATTGTAATGATTTCCACTATGCGCTTTTACCCACTGCCAAGTGATAGCCACGCCTTTATTGCAAAGACTATATAATTGCTGCCAAAGATCTATATTTTTTACAACGCCACTACTGCTGCGCCAACCATTCATCCTCCATTTTGCAATCCAAGTAGTAATACCCATCTTCAAATACATACTATCTGTATATATTATTATTTCTTTGCATTTCTCTCTTATTTCTTGTATCTCATTTAGTGCGCTAATTGCAGCTAAAAGCTCCATTCTATTATTTGTTGTATGCTTATTTGCCCCTTTTATTTGATGAATGATATGATTATCTATAATAAAAATTGCGCCCCAACCACCCCTACCAGGATTTCCAGAACAAGCACCGTCGCAATATACTTGAAGAGATTTTATAAAATCACTTACATTTAATTTTATCATGCAATTATTACTGTAATACTTTTGTTGTTATTATATATTTTTTAAATGATGTGCGTCATTACTACAATAAATTCATGCATTTTATCATATTTTTATTATAGTATTGGTATTGAGTCTTCCAATTATTTAGAAATTTTAGGATCTTAAATCTTATAAATGCAAATACATAAAACCATCGTTATTCATTTACAATATCTAATGCTTTGGATGGCAATTACGTTTATCTCATGCTGCGCACACATAAATTCAGCAAACTCATTTGAATCAAATAATGATGAATATGATTTGCTAAACGAGGTTTTAGAGCATGTTGAGGCAGAACATATAAATGAATGGAATAAAAAACAACTTATCACAGAAGCCATTAAAGGACTGCTTAGTAAAATTGATATTTATTCAGAATATCTTGATACTGATGAGTACGGCGAAATACTCACTTTGAATTCTGGGAAATTTGGTGGAATTGGCCTTGAAATATCAGAAGATGAAAAAGGTATTGTTAGAATTAGTAAAATCTATGAGGATTCTCCAGCCTCAATGGCAGAAATTAATAAAGGAGATATAATTTTTCAAATAGATAATATAGATGTAAGTAAATTAGATAGACAAAACATAGCAAAAAAACTAAGGGGAGAGGCTGGGTCTATAATTAATATATGCGCAGGCAGCAATCATCGAGAGATGAAGTGCAGCAAAATAAAAAGAAGCATCATGGAGATCGCGCCTATATTGACATGCATTACTCCAAAAGAGAAAATATGTTATGTAAAAATTTCCATATTCAATGCTCAAACAGCAGATATGGTACAAAACAAGATAGAAAGGTGCATTAAACGCAAAAGTAATATTGGATTTATAATCGATCTCAGATCTAATCCTGGTGGCGTTTTTGAACAAGCAGAGAAAGTTGCGGATTTATTTCTGGATAAAGGCATTATTACAGTCATAAAGGGCTCCAAACCAGAATCTGATAAAATAATTCAAGCAACTAGCGGCGACATCGCAAATGGAGGTATTATTTTTGTCCTCATTAATGAAGAATCTGCATCAGCAGCAGAGATTGTTGCAAGTGCACTTAAAGAGAACAATCGAGCTATGGTACTTGGGACAAAATCTTTTGGAAAAGGTCTAATTCAAGAAATTATCTCATTAAGTAATGGAGATGCAATAAAACTAACATCCAGAGAATATTATACACCAAATGGCAACTCAATAGAGGCAAGAGGCATAACACCAGATGTCGAACTCCCTCCTTTTGACGGCTCAGAATATGCAAATACTATGCACGATATAAAACATTACAACAAGATCAAAAACTCCGTAGAAAATTGCAAAGAAAATATATATCAAGATCTGCAAATCACATATGCTATAAATATCATGAATGCAATTTTACAAAAGAGATAAATAATAAGAAATTTAAAATAGTAGAGAATTTAGTTTATGTTTTATAAGATAATTAAAAAAACAGTATTGCTATATTTTATTATAGCGCTGCATTTAAA